>JAFYTG010000134.1 GCA_017558945.1 Clostridia bacterium | reverse complement strand
TAGTTCCAGGGCTTCTCGGAAATATAAACCTCAACGCCATCGGGCTTGGTATTCTGATTTATCTCGGACAAGCGTGAAAACCATTCAAAGTTTTCCGACATATCTCCGAGCTGCTGACAAAGCCAGGATAAAGGCTCGTTTTTTCTCATCATCGTGGCGTAGCTCATACTGGTAGCACCGCCTGCAAAGTACAAGGCGGTTTCAAAAGCAAGACCTGCCATCGTCTTTCCGTAAGCAACGTCGGGAAGGTTTTCGATTTCGGGACGAATATCCTTTACACATTCGGGAAGATATCTTGTCTGATGTGAGAGCCAACGCCATTTTCTTATAAAGGTGTTGGGGTCGTAATCCTCGTATGAGCCTCCGCCCGGTCTTGACTTGGGAGCAATACCTGTCCCCTCCATAAAGCCGTCAAACACCGAGGTATGACCGCAACCCTGCATATAACCGTTAGCGCCGTGCTGAAGAGCCATATACGCCGTGGGATTATACTTATGTACTATATCGGCAAACAACTTCGCCGTATCGTGCGCTCTGTCACTTGTGAAGGCTATCCATGCGTCACGGGTATCAAAATCGTCGTTTACAAGTGAAACAAGCTCCTCACGGGTATATTTTCTTCCCTGACGCTGAGAAAACTCCTCAATGCAGGAGTCACACCAGCAGGACTGATTGTGATTACCCATACGGAAATCGTCGTCTATCCATACACCGCAAACACCGTCAAGCTCAGTAAGATACGCCTCAAACTCACCCTCGATATATTCGGCAAAATCCTTGGAGCGTGCGCAAAAACGTCCGGGACATTCCTCACCCTTGTCGTTGACGAAATAGGGAGCGTGCCAATCCTCTCGGATAAGCCCCGTACAGTCGGAATTAAGTGTTCCCGCATGACCACCTATCGTGTTTGAAATCTGAAGAGCTACACGAATGCCTCGAGCCTTGAATCGCTCAAGCGCAGGCTTCATACCGCGGGCAAATTCTCGGTGCTTTTCAATAGGCGGAAAAGCGTAGGAGGAGCAAAGCCATACCTCTTGACAGGAGTTGGGATTTGCATCAACGTATTCAAGAAACTCCTTTACCCATTCGGGATCATTTGCGCATCTTACGGCAAGTCTGTGTGTATACATTATATTTTCCTTTCCTGAACGCTCTCTCTTATTACGACCGAGCTTTCATAAGACAGCTTTTGATAGGGCATCGTTGAGCCCAAAATTCTTGACACTATTATATCGTACGCCTTGTGCGCCATCTCCTCACGCCATGAGTAAAGGCTTGTAAGCGGAGGTGAGGAGACCTCTGCAAAGGGGGTATTGTTAATTCCGACGACAGATATATCCTCGGGGATTTTTATACCGTTCCTTTCCGCCTCACTCATAAAGCCAAAGGCTATCTCGTCATAGGCGCAGATAACCGCATCGGGTAGTACCTCTCGCTCACGGTAGACCCCGTATGCCTCACGTCCGACGTTAAAAAAACGCTTGTAGCTTCTGACGATAAGCTCATCCATAACCTTAAAGCCTCGGGAGAGCATACACCCTCTGAATACTTCCTCTTTATATACCGTGTGCATTTCTCCGATAAAGCCAATACGAGTGTGACCTCTCGACAAAAGGTGATCGACAAGACTGCTGATTCCCTTTGAAACGTCACAATATATCATATCCGCATCATCCAAATGCACGTCCGCCATAAAGACAATCGGAAGATTGAGAGTGCTGTAATTCAGCAGGTTATTCAGTGATATAATTCCGTCGAAATCGGGGTTGTGAGCCACCGAATCGGCAATGCTCTCAGCCTCTCCCTTTCCGAAGCGTGTTATAAGCACGGTTGCCCGTCCGCCCGAAACGGTTATTCTGTCGATAAGCGACTCGGCAAAAGAGGAATAAAATACGCTGATTATCTCGGGACAGATTATCGCAATATGCGGCGCAAAGTTTCCCGAGTAATTGCGCTTGAGCTCGCGCTTGTCCTTGTAATAACCGAGCTCGCAAGCTATCTTGCGTATTTTTTCGGCTGTTGCGGGAGCAATTTCTCCGCTTCCCGAGAGAGCCTTTGAGACGGTTGACGCCGAAACCTCCGCTACCTCGGAAATCTTCTTATAGGTTACCATTATATCACCTCTTATACTGTTTCAAGTATATCACAGAAAGGTGTAAAAATCAATAGAATACAATACGAAAGTTTTTCGTAAAAAGAAAGGAGATGTAAAAACTCAGTTCGAGTTTTTTACAGCCCCTTCAATAATATTAAAGCTTAACTTTTTTGCCCGTTTTACCGCTTTCATAAATTCCGCAAACTATCTTGAGAGTCTCAATAGAGCCATCAAGATCAACGAACATTTCGCTGCCCGTTGCAATGGACTTATAAACGTCATCTATCTGCTTGAAATGATTCATTCCCCAATATTGCTTGACGTTGCCGTAATCTATAACGTCCGAGGGATTACGCTCCGCCGTAAAGGTACGTCCGTCAAACATAGTAACTGTTGCCTTTTCCGAAACGATTTTAGCACGTCCGTTTTCAAAATCCAAATCTATCTGCACGTCGTCGTCAAATGAATAATAGTTTATTGCGTGGAAGTTTGCAAGCACGCCGTTATCAAAGCGGATAGCACCCTCGGCAGTATCCTCTACCTCTATATTGGCATCTCCTCTGTTGGCAATGGTGGCGTAGACCTCAAGAGGCTTGGCGTTCATTATATAACGCATAGCGTCAAGAGTGTGTATTGCCTGATTGATAATAACGCCTCCGCCCTCCTTATCCCAGGTGCCGTGCCAGTCGTCGTTGGCATAATAGGACTCGGGACGATACCAGGTCACAAAGCATTTTGCTCCCTTGACACGTCCAAGCTCACCCGAGAGAAACATATTTCTGACAAGCTGTGTACCTGCATTAAAACGGTTCTGGAAAATGCAGGCAAGAGTTACGCCGTGTTTCTCGGAGGCTTCAACCATTGCCATAGCGTCGGCAACGTTTGTGGAAAGAGGCTTTTCTGAAATAACGTGCTTTCCTCTTTTCATACACTCAATAGAAACGGGTGCGTGTAAATAATGAGGCAGACAGATATGAACAACGTCAATCTCCTCACGCTCAAGCATCTCTATATAATTGGTATATGAACGGCAGTTATTTGCCTCTGCAGCCTTTTTTGCTCTTTCTTGGTTTATATCACATACCGCGACAAGCTCGGCGTATTCCGATTTTTTAATGCTTACGCTGTGAGTCGGAAATATCGCTCCGCATCCGATGATTGCAGATTTCATAAATAAGCTCCTTAAGTATTTTTTCTTGAGTATAGCACAACGCTTTCTGTAATGTCAATATAATTAATTGACCTAAAGCTTTAAAAAATTGCTTTTTTGAAAAAAATTAAAATAATTTCAAAAAAAGGGTTGACAAACACATACTTGGTGTGTATAATCTGTGTATAATCAATTTAGCGTGATAAAGCGACAGAGAAATTTTTGAGAAAGGACGACAGTAGATATGAAGAGAATATCCGCTTATTATTACTATTATTATTGCATATCTGCGATGGAGCGTCCGAGCATCAATTGATGCTAACAAACGGAAATCAGCATTCATCGCCGCCTTTATTTACACAAGGTTTGGGATGAATGCTTTTTTTAATTTAAAATTTTTATATTCTTGGAGGAAACTCAAAATGAAACTCACCAAACTTTTAAGTCTTGCGCTCGCAGTTATGCTTGCATTCAGCGCACTCGCTCTCACCTCTTGCAGTGAAGACGACGTCTACAACGTAGGTGTTGTACAGCTCGTTCAGCATCCCGCACTTGACGCCGCTACCGAAGGCTTTGAGGCAGCTCTCAAGGACGCTCTCGGTGACAAGGTAAAGGTTGACGTGCAGAACGCTGCAGGATCTCCCGACACCTGTGCTACCATCGTTTCAACCTTCGTTACAAAGAACGTTGATCTCATTATGGCTAACGCTACTCCCGCACTTCAGGCAGCTCAGAACGCTACCACCACCATCCCCGTTCTCGGTACCTCCATCACCGAATATGGTGTTGCACTCGGCATCGACAACTTCACCGGCACCGTAGGAACCAACATCTCCGGCACATCCGACCTCGCTCCTCTCGATCAGCAGGCTGATATGATTATCGACCTGGTTCCCGAGGCTAAGAAGGTTGCTATGATTTACTGCTCTGCAGAGGCTAACTCCGGCTATCAGGTTAAGGAAGTTACCAAATTCCTCACCGACAAGGGTATTGAGTGCCAGAACTTCGCATTCTCCGACTCCAACGACGTTCAGCTCATTGCAGCACAGGCTGCAGATTGGGCAGACGCTATCTACATTCCTACCGATAATACCGCCGCAAGCTGTGCAGAGGCTATCTGGGGCGCTATCGCAGACAAGAATGTTCCCGCAATCGTAGGTGAAGAGGGTCTCTGCAGCGGTACCGGTCTTGCAACTCTTTCTATCGACTACTACGACCTCGGCTACGCTACCGGCGAAATGGCAGCTAAGATCCTCAAGGGTGAAGCAAACGTTGCAGAAATGCCCATTGAGTACACTCCCGCAGAAAAGCTCGCTAAGAAGTACAACGCAGACATTGCCGCAGCACTTGGATACGACACAGCAGCACTTGAGGCAAAGGGCTACGTTGCAATTGCAAAATAATTTTAAAAAATACAACAATACTAACTGAATGTGTCGGCGGTTATCTGCCGACACATTCGTCGTAGGAAATTCTTGAAAGGAGTTCCTTTTATGTTTATTAACTATCTGCAATCACTTCCCGCGGCAATTGCGCAGGGTATGATATGGGGTATAATGGCAATAGGCGTTTATATCACCTACCGAATACTCGACGTTGCCGACCTTACGGTAGACGGCTCTATCTGTACGGGTGCGGCAGTATGTGCTATGATGATAATCGGCGGTCAGCCTATGTGGCTTGCAATCCTCGCCGCAATCATCGTCGGAATGTTAACGGGTCTTGTCACGGGCATTTTTCACGTATTTATGGGTATCCCCGCAATTCTCGCAGGTATTCTTACCCAGCTCGTTCTGTGGACGGCAAACCTCAAGATAATGGGCGCCGCTAACCGCGCTCTTCCCGCAATGAAGTTTAACCTTCTCATTGCACGTCTTGACCTTTACAAGTCGATTTTTATACTTATCCTTTTCGTATTTGCCGTAGTTGCACTCCTCTATCTGTTCTTCGGAACGGAATTCGGTGCATCCATTCGTGCAACGGGCGCTAACCTCAATATGAGCCGTGCACAAGGCATCAACACAAACTTCACGAAAATTTTCGGACTTGTGCTTTCCAACGGTCTTGTAGCACTTTCGGGTGCTCTCCTTGCTCAGTATCAGGGTAACTCTGACATTAATATGGGTAAGGGCGCTATCGTCATCGGTCTTGCCGCCGTTATCATCGGAGAAGCGCTTTTCGGATGGATGGCAAGAAACAACTTTGCAATCAAGCTTTTCACGGTAGTTCTCGGAAGCATCGTTTACTACATAGTTTACACCACGGTTATCTACCTCGGACTTGATGCAGACTATCTCAAGATGCTCTCGGCAATTCTCGTTGCTATCTTCCTTGCAGTTCCCT
>JAFYTG010000133.1 GCA_017558945.1 Clostridia bacterium | reverse complement strand
GTATATCATCAAGCCACAGGTAAATACACGCTGATGCGTGATGAGATACAAAGGCGACTTGCCGCCTTTGATGATATACATCGACCCTTCGAGCCCTTACGGACGAACAAAAATGCAACTCATAGATTTTCACATTTTACTGTCTCAATCACACACTTCTCTGTGTTTATTTTTGAAATAACACAGTCGTAATCTTTATTACTGATACCAAATATTATTTCTGTTTTATTGCTATTATTAATAAAGTGATTCACGCAACCCGAAATAGAAGATATGCACTCCTCGCTGTTAAATAATATCTCTCCCCAAGTCCCGCAAAACTCTTTATCTAACGGTAAATCAGCAAACTTTTCGAAGACTTGATCAGAATACTCTTTAAATTCCAAATCATTTTTAAAAAGAATAACAGTTAATTTCTTCATTGCTTATTCTCCTTTGCGGTATTAATGGAAGCAACTAAAATTCTCTTTATCTCTAAGCAATCTTTTAAAAGAGATTTACCCATATCTTCGGTTATATATTCTGACATAATAAGTAGTTTGAGCCAATACTCCGTTTCAGCGGTTTCTTTTAGCGCAATATGCATCTTTGAAATAAAATCGGCTTTACTCTGACCATAATTTGCTTCATTTATGTTAGCTCCGATAGATGTACCGCTACGAACAATCTGTTTGGAAATAATTGTTTCTTTCTTCGTCCTTATCAAATATTGATGAAGCTTTATAATACGAGAAGCAAAAGCGATTGATTTATCAATCAATAAATTTTCTTTCATCATCGCACCGCCTTTCTTTATTTTATTATACCATAAAGCAGAACATTTTTCAATATAAATAAAAAAAGCTTTTCGACCAACGGAAGAAAAGCTAATTTAATTATTAATTATTCATCAGCGAAGCGACTTCATTCTTCATTATTCATTCAAAATCCGCTTGAGATAAATGAATAATGAATGATGAATAATGAATGATGAATAATGAATAATGAATAGTGAATAATACAAACAAAAATCCGCCTTCTTTCGAAAGCGGATTTTGTTTGGCCCACCCTACAGGGCTCGAACCTGTCACCTTCAGAATCGGAATCTGACGCTCTATCCAGATGGGCTAAGGGTGGAAATGTGTGCCGAGCGAATCGGCACGATATTAACTTAAGGCTTGAGACGTCTCTTTTTCTTGCGGAAGAACACAAGACAAAATACGACGAGTACAAGAAGGGATATCAAAAATATTATAAGTGAGGAGAAATTGAGGACGGTCACGAATTTGCTGTCGTTCACAAGAGAGGAACGGGGAATCTCTTCAACGCCGTTCAAAGCGTAAAGAGGCTTCGTTTGTTCAAAATTACCGACCTTTACAGTAACGCTTCCAAGCTCGTCGCCCTCATTTACGGGAGCTGTAACCAAATCGGGAAGGGTATAAGAAATCTCGACGCTCTCGTCAACCGCACGCAGATAAGAAATACCATCACGGCAGATCACCTCGACCGTTTCGGATTTGCCGTTTTCAACGGCAACCTTATTCAGCGGTATATCCTTTTCGACGAGCACCTCGTCCTCAAAGCGTGCGAATGCGTATTCGTGAAGGTTTACGGCATCGGTAAACGCCATATTGTCAATATAATATCTGTCACGGTTTGCACCGAGAGTAACAAGCAGATAGGATTCTCCGTCCTTTTCAGCCTTGGTTATAAGGCATCTGCCCGCCTCATCCGTAAAGCCCGATTTGATACCCGTAAGTGCAGGATAATAGCTCTTACTGTCGGGAATTTCGGGAGACATAGTGCTTTCAAAATAGCGCTCGTCGGATACCTCCGTTGCGGGAATGGTGTAGCACCACTTGGATATGATATCACAAAAGACGGGATTTTGCAAGGCATATTTTGCGATAAGTGACATATCTCTTGCGGTGGTGTAATGATTATCGTCGTGCAGACCGTGAGCGTTTACAAAATGGGAATTGACGGCACCTATCTCGCGCGCCTTTTGGTTCATTACCTCGGCAAATTCCTCAACGCTGCCCGAAACGTAGCAGGCAAGCGCTGTTGCGCTGTCACAAGCAGAACGAATCATAGTTGCGTGGAGGAGGTCTCCCACCGTCAGCCTTTCTCCATATTTGATTGAAAGGTGAGCACCGCCCTGAGCGTAAATATCGTCGAAAATTCCTCTCGGAATTTCGTATATCTCATTTATGTCCTGACATTTCTCGATAGCAATAATACAGGTGAGAATTTTTGTGAGCGAAGCAGGGTATACACGCTCGTCTGCATCAAGCTCAAGCACCGCTCTGCCCGTCTCAAGATTTTCCATATATACGTTGTCGGAATATATTCCCTCACCGTTCTCGTACATCGCGAGCGCCGAAAGTGATAATGCGGTTGAGAGAATAACGGCTGTAATAAGTAATTTCAGTATCTTCATCATAGCTCTCTCCTTGCCATAAAGTCAGCCCATTCTCCGAGAATTTCGGTATAGGCGGAGGTGGGTAATTTATTCAGGTGAGCGAGGGCGGTGTCTATATACTCAAGAGCAAGCTTGCGCGTATCCTCTACCGCACCCGTTGAAGCAAAAAGGTCACGCACCGCAAGTATATCCTCGTCGGTTGCAGATTTGTTGCCGACGACACGCTCGATAAGAGCCCTTCCGTCATCGTCCGTCTTGTTATACGCATAGTTTAAAATGAGCGTTCTCTTACCCTCGCGGATATCCGAGCCGATGGGCTTTCCGAGCTTCTTCTCGTCACCCGTAATGCCTAAAATATCATCCTGAAGCTGAAATGCGATTCCGCAGCTTGAAGCAAATTCTCCCAAAGCCACGACCATAGGCTGTGCTTCGTCGGGAGTATCGAGACCGAGCATTGCTCCAATCTTTGCAGATACCGAGAAAAGCACACCCGTCTTTTTCTGCATCATATAGAGAATCTCGTCACGGCTGCCCGTTGAAAAGGGGAGAGTCGGGTCGGTGATAAGACCTGCTCTCGTGTCGATTGCTTCTCCCTCCAGAACTCCCGTGAGACATTCATTTTCAAGCATATCAACCACGGACATTACTGTTGTGGGCGATATGCCGCTCTTAGCAGTATCAAGCATAAATCTGACCGACAGAGCGTGAAGCATATCTCCCGCAAGAATAGCGGTATCCCTGCCGTACTCATCACGTTTTTCACGTTCAGCCGTCGGGAACATATCTGATACGAGAACGTGTACGCTTTTTCCACCTCGACGGGTCGGGTCATTGTCAATTATATCGTCGTGCACCAGCGTGAAGGTGTGAAAAAGCTCTACGGCGCAAGCGGCAGAGGTGACCGATTCCTCGGCAGCTTTACCACCCGTCGCACCTGCGGAAAGCATAAGGATTGCGGGACGGAGTCTTTTTCCGCCTCGGTTAAAATATTCGACCGTTCCCTGATAAAGCTCTCTCGGACGGATTGAGTCAAGAGGAAATTCCTCAAAGCACCTCCGACAGCGCTCTTCTGCGGTTTTAAGATAATCGTAAAGTATCATAGCCTCACCTGTTGCACTTTTCTCTTTTTTGTGTTAGAATTATTGTATCACAGTTTTTGCTTAAATTCAAGTGTGTTAATATATCTTTAAGGAGTGTTTTTATGCTTACGCTTATTTGTGCGCCGACGGGCTACGGAAAGACCCGTTATCTGTATGACAGAATTGCGGAAAAGCTTAATTCGGACAGCAATTCAAAAATGTACGTTATTGTTCCCGAGCAGGAGAGCGTAAAAAGTGAGAAGGCACTTCTTGAGCATTTTGGAAACACTCTCAACGAGAGAGTGGAGATACTCAATTTTTCCCGTCTTGCAAACCGTGTATTCCGTGAGGCAGGAGGCATTACCTATTCCTACGTTGACAACGGAGGCAAGGACCTCATTGCCGCAACCGTGCTTGAGGATGCAGGGGAGGAGCTTCCCGATTTCTTCAAGGGAGTGGACGATGAGAGCTTTATCACCTCTCTGCGCACAGAGGCTGACCTTTTAAGGCTTGGCGGCATCAACGCCGACGAGCTTATAGAATTATCCCGAAGCGTTGACGAGAAGGAGGATGATTCAGCCCGACTCGTCGGCAAAATGAAACAGCTTGCCGCCTTCACGACTCTCTACGAGGGCGCAATAAAGGAAAGCGGAATTGACGCCCTTGACGACCTTGACCGTCTTTCCGATACCCTTGACGATTACGATTTCTTTGATAACACCTATATTTTTATCGACGGCTTTTACGATTTTACCTACCCTGAATACAGAATAATCGAACGGATGGTGCATTATTCTAAAGGGGTATGGCTAACCCTTCCTCTGATTGAAAATGACCGTGAAAACGTGTTTGTCCGAGGTAGTGATGCCCGTGTAAGACTTTACGAGCTTTGTGAAAGAGTTGAAGAGGGCTGCGAAACCGTATATCTTACAGATCGTGTCAAGAAACAGTCCGAGCCTCTGTCACACCTTGCGACCTCTCTTATTTACGGTGTCGGAGGCAGACTTGAGGCAGGGGAGGCGGTAACCCTTACCGCCTGCAAAACGCCCTTTGATGAGTGTGTGCACGTTGCCCGTGAGATAGTAAGGCTTGTAAAGAGCGGAGTCCGCTTCCGTGACATCTCGGTCTGCTCGGGTAGTATTTCCGATTACGGCACCATGCTTGAGGATGTTTTTGAAAAGTACGGAATACGCTATCTTAAGACCAACCGCGATACTCTTATCTCAAAGTCTCTCGTTGACTTTCTGTTTTCGGCTCTTGACGTCGTTCAATCGGGCTTTTATTTGCCGAGGGTAAGAAGATTTCTCGAGAGCTCTCTCGTTCCAATTCCTAAGGACAGACGCTTTCTGCTTTCCAATTACGTGACGGCGTGGAATATAAATTCTTCCCTTTGGCACTCGGAGTCGGATTGGGTTATGAATCCCCGTGGCTACGTCGGCGAACTTAACGGTACGGATGAGCGTGAGCTTGCGGAGGTCAATCAGGCAAGGCGCACTCTTGCACCGATTCTTCTTCGCCTTGAACAAGGGCTTAAGGCTAAAACCGTTACCGAAAAGGTTTCTGCAATATGGAGATTTTTTGAGGATTGCAAGGTTAAAGAGGCTCTCGTCAAGCGCTCTGATGCTCTTATGAACGAGTCTGAGTTTACAAGGGCGAGAGACGAGGCTGCCGTATGGAATCTTACAGTCGGTGCACTCGATAAGCTGTCCGCCTCCATCGGTGACAGAGCCGTCGGGCTTGACCGCTTTGTAAAGTATATGCGCATAGTATTCCGCGATTCCGCCTTCGGACGTATCCCGTCAAGTCTTGACGAGGTGGAGGTCGGAGACGTCGGATTTTTAAGAAACGGTGAGGTCAAGCACACCTTCCTTATGGGCTTTAACGAGGGCTCGTTCCCGTCAAGCAAGGTGAGAAACGGAGTCTTTACCGAGAATGAGAGACGCGTGCTTGAGCGATTTAACGATTATTTCAAGTCGGATTCTCAGGAAATGAAGCTTTATAACGAGGTGTTTGACCTTCTCGTTGCGGTATCCTCGCCGAGTGATGCCCTGCACCTCGTCTATCATACCTCCTCTCAAGGCTCATCCGATGACAGAGTATCCTTCTTTTTGCCGATGATTACCTCGGCACTTGAGATATATTCGGATACCTACGACCCATCAAGCGCCTTTCCCGTCTGCCGTGAGGAGCTTTGTGAATGGGTCACCGCAAACCGTGATGCCGATAATATCGGAGAAGTGTTAGACAGCATAAGAGCAAACGATCCCGAGCTTGCAGACACTCTTGAGAAGCGTATTGCACAAAGAGGATTTTCATCTGTTTCTATCGTTTTTAAAAAGCCTGAGGATGTATATTCAAACAGACTTTCAATGTCACAGTCAAGGCTCGATACCTATTCACGCT
>JAFYTG010000132.1 GCA_017558945.1 Clostridia bacterium | reverse complement strand
GAGCAGGAAAGTCCCTGTAACAATATGCCCCTTTATGAGAAGTGTCGCAGAGAAGGCGTCAACATTATGCAGATGATCATTGATGAATGTCATAAACGCGGCATAAAGGCTTATCTGCACCACCGTTTTTCAGAGGTTGACAGAAATTCCTCTCCCGAAGCCAAAAAGCACGGATTAGCTACACGAAACGGAAGAAACGAGATAAAATATAACCACAAGGATTGGGTGATCAAGACCTGGTGGCAGGAGGGACTTTGGAATCTCGCTTCAAAGGAGCTTCAAAGATTCAAGCTTGATTATATAAAGAAAACCATGAGTCAATATTCCTTTGACGGTATTTGCATAGACTATTTAAGACATCTTCCGTGTCTTCCCGTGGGAAAGCAATGGGAATACAGAGACTGTGCCACGGAATTTATGAGTACCCTCAGACAAGAGCTGAATGAGCTTGGAAGAAGCATCGCTCTCGGTGCAAAGCTTCCCGAAAACGGAAGAGCCTGTCACGAGGACGGCTTTGACGTTGTTCGCTATTCCTACGACGATTGGGGCAGAGTTTCAATCGTCCGTGAAATGACCGATTTAAAGCCGAAGAGAGCCGAACACTTGCCGCCGAGAAAAGCTCTTTTTGGTCTAAATATCCCTTTGTCGCTTGGAATACATAGAGTATTCCTGCGCTTCGCAGGAACATTTATCCTCAAAAATTAACTTTCCTCGGTTCGAGGGAAGTTTCAAGAGATAATTTTTGTTCATATCAAGGCATCTTTTCCCGCAGTAATACTATACGTATTGCAAGGGAAAGTCGTGCAGATAGGGGCAAAAATTACTCTTGAAACCGATAAGGGGTCGACTCCCTTCGGCTTAAGTTTAACAAAACGGAGTAAAACAATGAATTACGGACAACAGCTTATAAAAGAAGCTCACGAAAAAACGCTTTTCAGACTTGTAAAGGAGCATAAGGCGCTCTCGCGCGCAGACCTCAAAAGAATTACGGGACTCAGTCCTACAACCGTCTCCTCCCTTGCCGACAATCTTATTGCAAAGGGACTTTTGGTCGAGACGGGTATAAAAGAGGTTAAAACAAGCGGACGAAAAGCAACTCTTTTGCAGGTCAATCCATCGGGCGGACATTTTATCTGTTCACATATCGGCAAGAAGATAACCTCCATTGATTGTCTTGACCTTTCCTTCAAGACAGTGCACCACTTTGAGACCGAGACAACCCCTCTCTCAAGCCTTGCACAAAAGATAAAGGAGACCTATCAATACTACCTCTCAAAGCATGAGAATATTATCGCTTCGACTGTTGCCATGACGGGTATTATCAAAAACGGACAGCTCATCTCCTCCACCTTCATTGACGTTGAGGGAGCAAACGAGCTTACCCGTTCCATGCGTGAAATCTGCGACGAGCAGGATATTCCATTTTTCCTCTCAAACGAATCTCTTTTCACGGTATATGCAGAAACCACCTGCTCGGACGACTTGAAGGACATTATTTCTATCGTCGTCGACGACGGTGTCGGTGCGGGAATACTTGTAAACGGTCACATCTTTACGGGAAACGAGGGTGCTGCAGGCGAATTCGGGCATACCACGAT
>JAFYTG010000131.1 GCA_017558945.1 Clostridia bacterium | reverse complement strand
GGAGATAGAGGACCTTGACGGCTACGATATTTTCGAGCTTATCGGACGTCGACGTTCACTTTTACAGAGAGGCGGAGAGGTTGACTTCAACCGTTGCGCTACGATGATACTCGACGAGTTCCGCAGTGCAAAAATCGGTAGAATCACACTGGAGTAAAATATGGATTATACGCATTTTAACGAGCTTGTCGGAGACCCGACTCTCACGGTTGCGGGAGTTGACGAGGCAGGCAGAGGACCGCTTGCAGGTCCCGTGTTTGCGGCGGCGGTAATACTCCCCGCAGGGCTTGTGCTTGACGGGCTCAACGACTCCAAAAAAATATCCGAGAAGAAGCGTGAGGCTCTTTACGATATAATCAAGGAAGAGGCACTTGCCTGGTCAATAGCCTCGGCAGATCACAATGAGATTGACGAATTCAACATTCTCGGCGCAACAATGCTTGCAATGAGGCGTGCGGTGGAAGGACTTTCAATAGCACCCGACCTGCTCCTTATTGACGGAAATCGGGCAAAGGGCTTTTCCCAACCCGTAAAAACGGTCATCAAGGGAGACGCACTCATTCCGCAGATAGCGGCGGCATCAATACTTGCAAAGGTTGAGCGTGACCGCTACTGTCTTGAGATGGCAGAAAAATATCCCGAATATAAATTCGAGGTGCATAAGGGCTATCCCACCGAATTTCACAGAAGCAAGGTGCGTGAGATAGGTCCTTGTCCCGAGCATAGAATGACCTTTTTGAAGAAGATATTATGAAGAAAAAACGCTTCAGAAAAAGCTTCAAAAAGCGATTTAAATTACGTCTTGAAAAGGCAAAAACAAGCCTTGCGTGGTTCTTTGATATAAAGCCACGGGAAAAGAAAAAGGAAAATCTGACAGAAAAGCAGACTATCGGCACTATCGGTGAGGATGCGGCTCTTGACTATCTTCTCAAAAAGGGATATATACTCCTTGAGAGGAATTGGAGACATTCACACTCTGAAATAGACCTCATAATGCGTGACGGACGGTGCGTTGTATTCTGCGAGGTCAGATCGCAAAATCTTGACAAAACGAATTATCTCTCCCCTGCCGAATCGTTAAGACGGGAAAAGCTTGAGAGTATTGCAAGCGGTGCCGCCTTTTATATGGGAGGCTATCGGGAGATACACAATCCTTATTTTCCGACCTCTGCGCCAAGTAGGTTTGATGCGGTTGAGGTTTGGATAAGGGACGGAAAAGCGGTAAAAATAAATCACTTAACTGATATATACATAAAAAGGAAAAGAGGTTTTCAAAAATGATGAAATATTACAGCACAAGAGGAGATAAAGCAGCACTTTCCTCAGCAGAGGCTATCAAGAAGGGTATTGCCGACGACGGCGGACTTTATATGCCCGAGAGTATTCCCTCTCTCGCACTTGAGGAGGTAGAGTCTCTTATTGACAAGAGCTATTCCGAGAGAGCGTTTTACGTTCTTTCCAAGTTCCTTGACGATTACGACGCTGAAACTCTCAAGAAGATTTGTGAAATATCATACAACGAGGAACGCTTCGGTAAGGAAGCGGCTCCCGTCGTGAAGCTTCAGAACGGTATGTCTGTGCTTGAGCTTTGGCACGGTCCTACCTGCGCCTTCAAGGATATGGCGCTCCAGATTATGCCGAGACTCCTCTCCTCCGCACTCGTTATGACGGGCGAGGACAAGACCGCGCTCATTCTCGTTGCCACCTCGGGTGACACGGGCAAGGCGGCTCTCGAGGGCTACCGTGACGTTGACGGCGTAAAGATACTCGTATTCTATCCCGAAAAGGGCGTCAGCGGTATACAGAAGCTTCAGATGGCGTCTCAGGAGGGCAACAACGTCGGAGTCGTTGCTATTCACGGCAACTTTGACGATGCTCAGACGGGCGTTAAGAAAATATTCTCCTCCGACGATATCCGTGCAAAGCTCCTTGAAAAGAACACCTTCCTTTCAAGTGCAAACTCTATAAACTGGGGCAGACTTGCACCGCAGATAGTTTACTACGTTTCCGCTTACTGTGATATGGTCAAGCAGGGTACCATCAAGATGGGTGACAAGATTGACGTTACCGTTCCCACGGGTAACTTCGGTGACATCTTTGCAGCTTACATTGCAAAGAAAATGGGACTTCCTCTTGACAGACTCGTTTGTGCCTCCAATAAGAACAAGATTCTTTCCGACTTCTTTGAGACGGGCGTTTACGACCGCCGCCGTGACTTCTTTACTACAACGAGTCCCTCAATGGATATTCTCATTTCCTCCAACCTTGAAAGACTTCTCTGGGCGGCAAGTGACTGCGAGACCGTAAAGGGTCTTATGGCAGAGCTTTCCGAAAAGGGCGTTTACACTATTACTCCCGAGCTTCTTGCAAAGCTCAAGGCAGACTTCTCGGGCGGATGGTGCAGTGAAGAGGATTGCGCCGTAACAATCAAGGAGGTATTCGAGTCCGATAAGTACGTTATCGACCCCCATACCGCCGTTGCCGTAAAGTGCGCTAAGGAGGCTCAGGGAGAAAACAAGATGCTTATCGTTTCCACCGCATCCGCTTATAAGTTTGCTCCCGCAGTGCTCAAGGCTCTCGCAGGCAAGGAGGAGAAGGAGGAGTTTGATTCCATCTCTACCCTCTCCGCAATCACCGAAACCGCAGCACCCACTCCCCTTGCAACCCTCAAGGATAAGAAGGTACGCTTTACCGATACCTGCGATAAAGAGGATATGCCCGAAAAGGTGCTCAAGTTTTGATTATACACAAAGTAATATCAATAACGAAGAAAACAGCCTTCTTCAAGGCTGTTTTCATCAATATTTCGGGAAACAGACGAGCAAAACCGCCCGCAGTTAAACTCACTCAACTGTAAATCTGTTTTGCGACGTATATTTTGCTCATAGCAAATAACACGAACGCAGGAATACGAAGGTATTTCAAGCGAGTGTTATGCAGATATGGACAAAATAGACAAGCAAAACCGCCCGCAGTTAAAATTTTTTAGGCTTGAAGGTGGCGCAGATGGTGTCCGTGCTCGATGAAGCGTGACAAGGACCTACGCAAATTTTATCGGTGGTGCAATAGCTTTCACCGTCGTGGTACATACAGTTACGGACACTGCAGGAGATACCCTCGATGTGTTGAACGTTTTCTTTCTTATCCATAGTAATGTTTCCTTTCTGTTTTTTATTTTTTATTATTATTCAAATCTTTTTACGAAATTATTCACGAAGGGAGGTTTTATTAATTGGCATTATTCGCATTATCAGACCCACATTTATCCTTTTCAACCAACAAGCCGATGGACATTTTTTCTCAAAATTGGGAAAACCATGCAGAAAAAATCAAGAAAAATTGGTGCGAGCTTGTAACGGATGAGGACACGGTGGTAATACCCGGTGACATATCCTGGGCAATGACATTGGACGAGGCAAGAGAGGATTTTGCCTTTATAAACTCTCTTCCGGGTAAAAAGATAATTCTCAAGGGCAATCACGATTATTGGTGGCAGAGCCTTAAAAAGCTGAACGAATTCTTGACGGCAAAGGGCTTTGAGACAATAAGCTTTCTTCACAACACGGCTATATACGCCGAGGGATTTGTAATCTGTGGCTCGAGAGGCTGGTCAAACGACCCTCCGCTTTCCGATGACGATAAAAAGATTATCGCCCGTGAAGCAGGACGCTTTGAGCTTTCAATAAAGGAGGGCGAAAGGCTTCAGTTAAAAATTCTTGAGGAAACGGGAGTAAAGCCCGAAATACTTGTATTTTCCCACTATCCGCACTTAAGTCCGGGTCAGGACACCTCACCGATTGCCGAGGTTTTAATTCAACACGGAATCAAAAGAGTGTTCTACGGACACCTCCACGGAAGGTGTGAGAGTCATATGCCGCGCAATATTACGGGGCTATCTGCACAAATACTTTCAGCCGACGTGCTTAACTTTGTGCCAAAAATAATAAATATTTAAATTTTATATCAATTCTCTTGACAAATTCGTGTTTTTGTATAAAATATACTATGTATTATTATGTAAAAGATATATGCAAGACATATATCAGGAGGACAAGAAATGAGTGTAAAAAACGTTACCACTACCGAAACAAAGAACCAGGTTAAGCTGGAGCTCCACATTGAAAAGGACGTCTTTGAAGCGGCAGTACAAAAGGTTTATCGCAAGAACGTGAAGACCATTACCATTCCCGGCTTCAGAAAGGGAAAGGCTCCCCGTTCCATTATTGAAAAGATGTACGGCAAGGGAGTATTCTATGAGGATGCTCTTAACGACCTTCTTCCCGCAGAGCTTACCAAGGCTGTTGAGGAAGCAAAGCTTGAGGTTGTAAGCCGTCCCGAGATAGAGGTTGACGACATCAACGACGATGGCGTTACCGTATTTGCTCTCTACTACGTAAAGCCCGAGGTTGAGCTTAAGGCTTACAAGGGACTTGAGGCAGAGAAGAACGTTCAGGCAGTTACCGACGAGGACGTTGACCACGAGATCGGCCACGCACTTGAGCGTGCGGCTCGTATGGTTGAGGTTGACAGAGCATGTGAGATGGGCGACTTCGCTACCATCGACTACATGGGCAGTGTTGACGGGGTTCCCTTTGACGGCGGTAAGGCAGAGGGTCATAAGCTTGAGATTGGCTCCAACTCCTTTATCCCCGGCTTTGAGGAGCAGATTATCGGTCACAAGGCAGGAGAAGCATTCGATATCAACGTTAAGTTCCCCGAGGAGTATCACGCAGAGGAGCTCAAGGGCAAGGACGCTGTATTCGCAATTATGCTTCACAAGCTCGAAAAGAAGGAGCTTCCCGCACTTGACGACGAGTTTGTTAAGGACGTATCGGAATTTGATACACTTGATGAATACAAGGCAGACATTAAGGCTAACATAGAGAAGAGAAACGAAAGAATGGCAGAGGAAGCATTCGAGGCTGCTCTTTCCGAGGCTCTTATTGCAAATCTTGAGGCAGACATCCCCGAATCAATGTTCGAGCTTGAGGTTGAGCGTATGATTGACGATTACGCTTACAGAATGCAGTCTCAGGGTATCTCCCTTGATATGTACATGAAGTACACAGGTATGACCATAGACAACTTCAAGGAGCAGTTCAAGCCCCAGGCTGAAAGTCGCGTTAAGTTCCAGCTCGCTCTTGAAAAGGTCGTTGCTCTTGAGAATATCACCGTTACCGACGAGGATGTTGAGGCTGAGTACACCAAGATGGCTGAAGCTTACAAGATGGAGCTTGAGCAGGTTAAGAATGCAGTTCCCGAGGCAGCCGTTCGTGAGGACCTCGTTCGTACCCGTGCATTCGATTTAATTAAGGAAAACGCAAAGGCTAAGAAGCCCGCTGCAAAGAAGACCACTACCAAGAAGGCAGAGGGTGACGCTGAAGAGAAGAAGCCCGCTGCAAAAAAGACTACCGCTAAGAAAACCGAAGAATAATCTCTGACTAAAAGGAGGATACCATATGCCTTTCGTACCTATGGTCGTTGAACAAACCAGCCGTGGTGAGCGTTCATACGATATTTATTCAAGACTTCTCAATGACAGAATCGTTTTCCTCGCAGATCAGGTAAACGATACTACCGCATCGCTCGTCGTTGCACAGCTTCTGTTCCTCGAGGCTCAGGATCCTGACAAGGATATCAGTCTCTACATCAACAGTCCCGGTGGCTCAGTTAGTGCAGGTCTTGCTATCTATGACACGATGAATTTCATCAAGTGCGACGTTTCGACAATCTGTATCGGTATGGCGGCAAGCATGGGCGCAGTCTTACTTGCGGCAGGTACCAAGGGTAAGCGTCTTGCACTTCCAAACAGCGAGATAATGATTCACCAGCCTCTCGGCGGTGCTCAGGGTCAGGCTACCGACATCAAGATTCACGCCGACCACATTCTCAGAACCCGTTCAAGACTTAACACGATCCTCGCAGAACGCACAGGTCGTGACCTTGCGGAGATTGAGCGTGACACCGAGCGTGACAACTTCATGACGAGTGCCGAGGCTCTTGAATACGGACTTATCGACCGTGTAGTAGATAAGAGAATTTAACAAAACGGGACTGTAAAAATCTTTTACAGTCCCTTTTCTCTCAAATTTTTCGGTGAGGTATAGATATGAACAAAAAAGAAATATGCTCGTTTTGCAAAAGACCCGAGAGTGAGGCAGGTCCTCTCATCAACGGTCCCGACGGAGTTAAGATTTGCGCGCAGTGCGTTGAATTCTGCGCTATGATTTTCGACAACAACGAGGAAGAGGAGCAGAAGTCCGAGGGCAACGCTCTCAAGCTTTCCGAGCTTCCCAAGCCTGAGGAAATAAAGAAGACCCTTGACGAATACGTTATCGGTCAGGACAGAGCAAAAATCACCCTATCGGTTGCCGTTTACAACCATTACAAGAGAATTCTCCAGAAGAAAAAGGACTCGGACGGAGTTGAAATACAGAAGAGCAACGTGCTTCTTTTAGGTCCGACGGGTGTCGGCAAGACCTACCTTGCCTCTACCCTTGCAAAGACCTTGAAGGTTCCCTTTGCGATATCCGACGCTACCACTCTTACCGAGGCAGGCTACGTCGGTGAGGACGTTGAGAACATTCTTCTCCGACTCATTCAGGCGGCAGACTTTGACGTTGCCCGTGCAGAGCAGGGTATTATTTACATTGACGAGATTGACAAGATTTCCCGCCGTAGTGAAAACCGTTCAATCACCCGTGACGTATCGGGAGAGGGTGTACAGCAAGCACTCCTCAAGATTCTTGAGGGTACGGTTGCTAACGTGCCTCCTCAGGGCGGAAGAAAGCATCCCAATCAGGAATTTATAAAAATCGACACCTCAAACATACTCTTTATTTGCGGAGGTGCGTTTGACGGAATCAGCGAAATAATCGAAAAGAGATCGGGCAAGCAGCTTATAGGCTACGGTGCAACCGTACAGACCAAGGCTGAAAAGGAAGCGGCAGGCGCTCTTAAGAACGTTGAGGCACACGACCTTGTAAAATACGGTCTTATCCCCGAGCTTGTGGGACGTATGCCTATGATAGTTTCCCTTGACCCGCTCGATGAGGATGCCTTCTGCAGAATACTTTCCGAGCCTAAAAACAGTCTTGTAAAGCAGTATCAGAAGCTCTTCCAAATGGACGGTGTAACCCTTGAATTAAAGCCAGACGCCATCCGTGAGATTGCACGTCTTGCAAAGGAGCGTAACACGGGAGCAAGAGGTCTGCGCGCTATTATGGAGGGACTTATGCTTGAGTATATGTACTCCACTCCCACCGATGAAACCATTTCAAAAATTACCTTTACCGCCGAAGCGGTGCGAGGTGAGAAAAAGGCAAAAATCACCAAAAAGAAAAGCTGACACAAGAAGCTCACGGCAGATGCGAAAAGCATCTGCCTTTTTTGACCTCGTTTGAGGATTTCATCATTTTTTTCGTATTATATATTGATAAAATCGGCAAAATAATGTATAATAAATTATCTATATACATTCAGGAGCGTCAAATGAAAAAAAGTAAAATTACTACTGTAAAGCTGTGCGACGGCAGAAGCCTTCACACGATATACGACGATAAATACAAAACGGAATATTTAAGTATATTTTTCTCCCTTCCCTTGACGGTTGAAAACGCCTCCTACTCATCCCTTGCCGCAAGAGTGCTGCAAAGAGGAAGCGAAGGATTTTCTTCTATGAAGGAGCTTTCTCAAGCGCTTGACGACAACTATTCAACCACCGTCGGAGCAGGCGCCTTCAAGTGCGGAGAGCGTGAGATATTTTCTTTTAATCTCGTAACGCTCAAGGACCGCTATGCGCTATCGGACGAAAAAATATTCGACAGAGGCGTTGAAATACTCACCGACCTTATGCTCCGTCCTCTGACGTGTGACGGAGGATTTATATCCGAATACGTAGACGGTGAAAAGCAAAATCTCATCGATTCCATCAACGCACAGATAAACAACAAGGCGGCATATTCACGCCGTCGCTTTATCTCGGCAATGTGCGAGTGTGAACCCTTTTCCGTCAACGGTGAGGGCGACGTTGAGACGGTAAAAAACGCATCTCCCGTTGAATTATACGATTTTTATAAAAAGGTTATAATGACCTCTCCCTGCGATATTTACTACGTTGGCGAAAAGCTCGCGGAGGAGGTTACCGAAATATTCAAGGATATTTTAGGTGAGGGCGGAGAATATCCCGCAACCACCGTAGAATACTCTCCCCGTGACGTAAAGCGTGTTAACGAAACGATGGATATTGCTCAGGGACATTTGTGGATAGGCTTCCGTACGGGAATAACCTATTCCTCCGAAAATTATCTTGATGCAGTGCTTTTCAACATGGTGCTCGGCGGAGACGTTACAGGCAAAATGTTTATGAATCTGCGTGAAAAGATGTCACTCTGCTACACCTGTCATTCCTCAATGGACTCAAACAAGGGTATTCTTATGGCATACGCAGGTATTGACCCGAGTAACGCCGAGATTTGCGAGAAGGCGTTTTTCGAGCAGCTCGACAAGATTAAAAACGGTGATTTGACCGACGTCGAAATAAGTGATGCAAAGAAGAGCTTTGCAAACCGTATGCGTGAGATAGTTGACAATCCTTCGCTCCTTGCCACTTGGTATTTTATGAGACGAGGCTCCGACCGTGACCCCGAGCGTGACGCCGAGGATATCGAAAAAATCACCCGTGAGGATATTGTGAAAATCGCAAACAGCATTACTCTTGACACGGTATATCTGCTTGCAGGAAAGGGGGAAAACGAATGAATTTCAACACAGTAACAAGCGACAGACTTGCGGAAAAATATTTCCGAGGAAAGCATAAATCGGGACTTGACGTTATCGTTATCCCCAAGAAGCAGGCAACCCTTTACGCTCTGTTTGCTACCCGCTACGGCTCGGTAGACAACCGCTTCAAGACGAGTCTTGAAAAGGATTTTCACGACGTCCCCGAGGGAATTGCGCACTTCCTCGAGCATAAGCTTTTTGAAAACTCCAACGGTGAGGACACCTTCCTCCGCTTTTCAAAGCTTGGTGCCTCCTGCAACGCCTTTACCTCGAACGACGTGACGGCATATCTGTTCACCGCAACTGAAAATTATTACGAATCACTCGAGGAGCTTATAAGCTTCGTATCCGACCCCTATTTCACCAAGGAAACGGTTGAAAAGGAGATGGGTATTATTGAGCAGGAGCTTCGTATGTATGAGGACAATCCTCACAGAGCGCTTTATGAAAATATGCTCCTTTGCCTTTACGAAAACCATCCCGTAAGAATTCCCGTCGGAGGTACTCCCGAAACTATTCGCAAGATTACTCCCGAGCTTCTTTACGATTGCTACAACACCTTCTATAACCCCTGCAATATGATGCTCATCGTTTGCGGAGACGTTGACGAAAATGAGGTTGCAAGGGTTATAGATACCACACTTCCCAAAAAGGAAAAGGTTTACGTCGAAAAGGGTGAGTACAGTGAAAAGGCGGAGGTTTGCGAGAAATACCGTGAAAAGCATTTCCCGATTTCCCTTCCCCTCTTCTGTGTGGGAGTCAAGGACCCCGACATCTCCTGCGGTAAAAACGACGCTCTCCGCCGTGAGCTTGAGCATACGATTTTACTTGAGCTTTTGTTCGGAGGCGGCTCGTCACTCTTCGAGGAGCTTTACCTTGAAGGACTTATAAACCAGAAATTCGACGCTTCCTATCAGGTATCCGCAACCTTCTCACATTCGGTAATATCAGGCGAAAGCCGTGAGCCGAAGCGTGTATACGAAAGAATACTTGAGGAGACCGAGGCTTACCGAAGCGGTAAAAAGGTCTTTGGTGAAAAGGACTTTGCAAGAGCTGTCAGACAGACCTGGGGTATGTGCGCTCAGGTATGGAATTCCACCACCGATATCGGAGATGCATTCCTTGACTACGAGCTTGTAAACTCCGAGCTTTGCGACCTTCCCGAAATACTCTCCTCAATCACTCTTGAGGACATCAAGGCTCGTCTTGATACCTCCTACCGTGAGGAATATTTTGCACTTGCGGTAGTATCACCTACGGAGGAATAATATGAAAACGCTTTCCTTCCCGGGACTTAATATAAGCAACATTCAGCTTGACTCAACCGCCTTTTCTCTCTTTGGCAGAGATATTGCCTGGTACGGAGTTATAATCTGCTTCGGAATGATTCTCGCCTTTATTTACGGTCTCCACCGTTGCAAAAAGGAGGGAGTCAAGTCGGATGATTTTTACGACCTCGTGCTTATAACCGTACCCGTTGCAATAATTTTTGCCCGTCTTTACTACGTCGTATTTGACCCGACTCCCAACTACAACAGCTTTATCGACGTTATCGCCATATGGAATGGCGGAATTGCGATATACGGCGCAATAATCGGTGGTGCAATTGCAGTTTTTACCACCGCAAAATTCAAGAAAAAGTCACTCTTACTGTTCGGTGACTTAATTGCGCCGTGTGTTATGATAGGGCAGATAATCGGCAGATGGGGAAATTTTGTCAACGTTGAGGCATACGGCAGCGTGACCTCTCTCCCTTGGCGTATGTGTTCACCGTCAATCGCAGGTGAGCTTTCAAGAAAGGCACTCATTACCGCCGAGGAGTATCAGGCTATACTCGACGGCACGCTCGGTGTTCATCCCACCTTCCTTTATGAATCCTTGTGGAACTTTTTGGGACTTGTATTGCTTCACTTCCTCGTTGCAAAAAGAAAGCGCTACAACGGTCAGATTATGTTCTTCTGGCTTGCGTGGTACGGCTTTGGCAGAATGCTTATCGAGCCTCTTCGTACAGATAGCTTAAGGCTCGGTAGCTTTGACGTATCAACGCTTGTCGGAGTTATATGCTTCGCTGTATTTACGGCATTATATTTCATTTTCTTAAAAAAGGAGAAAAAACAATGGCACAGATAATTGACGGAAAGCTCGTATCCAAAAGCGTACGAGAGGACATAAAGAAGAAGGTCGACGCAATTCCCGAGGGTGTACGCCGTCCGGGTCTTGCGGTTATAATCGTAGGCGAGGACCCTGCATCAAAGGTTTACGTCCGCAACAAGAAGCTTGCCTGCGAGGAGGTAGGATATCTTTCAAGAGAATACGCTCTTTCGGCAGAAACAACCGAGGCAGAGCTTTTATCCCTCATCGACACTCTCAACGCCGACAACGAAATTGACGGCATACTCGTTCAGCTTCCCCTTCCCCGTGGCTTTGACGAAAAGAAGGTAATTCAGCACATTTCTCCCTCCAAGGACGTTGACGCCTTCTCCTACGTAAACGTAGGCAGAATTACGGTAGGTGACGCAGATTTCGTTCCATGTACTCCTGCAGGAGTAATGGAGCTTTTGAACTACTACAACATTGAGCTTCAGGGCAAGCGTGCGGTGGTTATCGGACGAAGCAACATCGTCGGCAAGCCTCAGGCACTTCTTCTCCTTGAGAAAAATGCAACCGTTACGGTTGCTCATTCAAGAACCGTTGACCTCCCCTCCGTTACCCGTGAGGCAGACGTGCTCGTCGTTGCAGTCGGTCGCGCAAAATTCGTGGGCGCGGATATGGTCAAGGAGGGAGCAGTTGTTATCGACGTCGGAATGAACCGTGACGAAAACGGTAAGCTTTGCGGTGACGTTGATTTTGAAGCGGTTGAAAAGAAGGCTTCCTACATAACTCCCGTTCCTGGCGGAGTCGGTCCTATGACGATCACCGAGCTTTTAAAGAACACCTTTACGGCATACAGCCGTCACATAAAGGAGTAAAATGGAACACGTATTACATTTATTTACGCACGTTTTTTTAGACACTCTGAAAATCGTACCGTTTCTGTTTCTTGCCTATCTTCTGCTTGAATGGGCGGAGCACAAGGCGGAGGATAAAATAGAGAGCTTCGTTGCAAAGACGGGCAGACTCGGACCTCTTGTCGGAGGACTTCTGGGACTGTTGCCTCAATGTGGCTTCTCAGCGGCATCGGCAGGTCTTTGGTCGGGCGGTATAATCACCGTCGGAACACTCCTTGCGGTATTCTTATCCACCTCGGACGAGATGATTGCGGTGCTTTTATCGGGCGGTATTCCCGTTCGTGACATACTTATTCTGCTTTGCTCAAAGCTGGTTATCGCAACCGTTGCAGGCTTTGTTCTCGATGCTTTATGGAAGAGAGACGCTCACGAAAGCAT
>JAFYTG010000130.1 GCA_017558945.1 Clostridia bacterium | reverse complement strand
TGGTCCATAAACTGCGACAAGGGAGATGAACCGAAAAAGTCCTTTATCGCGGAAACAACGGGTCTGATGTTGATAAGCGCCTGAGGAGTAACCGATTCAATATCCTGAATGGTCATACGCTCCTTAACGATCTTATCCATTCTCATAAAGCCGATACGCATCTGGTTCTGGAGAAGCTCTCCGACGGAACGGAGACGACGGTTACCGAGATGGTCGATATCGTCCTTGGTACCAACGTCGCTGTAAAGGCATACGAGATAGTTAATGGAGGAAAGTATATCCTTACGGGTGATGCTCTTGGGTATGAGCTCATCACGACGGCGGAGAATTGCCTCGCGGACAGCATCCTCACCCTCGCACTCGTTGAGAATGTCGAGAAGCACGTCACGGTCTACCATCTCGGAAATGCCGAGACCCGAAACGTCAAAGGGAAGAACCTTGTCAAGATGAACGGCACCGTTGGAGAATACCTTTATCTCCTCATCACCGTCACCGCGGAGCCAAGCCTCAGTAACGCCCGCATACTCAATCTCCTCTGCCATTGCTCTGTCAAGACGAGTGTCGGCATCGTAGATTATCTCACCTGTAAAGGGATTTACCGCAGGGCGCGAGAGCACGAAGCCCGCAATTCTTCTGGAAAGAGCAAGCTTCTTATTAAACTTATAGCGTCCTACTGCGGAAATATCATATTTCTTGCAATCAAAGAAGAGTGATTCAAGAAGAAGTCTCGAGCTCTCTGCAAGAGGGGGATCACCGGGACGAAGCTTACGGTAGATCTCCTTAAGAGCCTCCTCATAGGGTGTGGTGGTCTTATTCTCGGACTTAAGCTTTGTAACGGTTTCGTCAATGAGGTCCTTTGCGAGAGTATCGCTGATTACCTTATTGTTACCGAAAAGCTCAAGAACGCCTTCACGGGTACTGTATTCGGGTGCAAGAGCACGAACGAGTACGGTAACGGGAAGCTTACGGTTCTTATCGATTCTTACGTAAAAGATGTCGTTGGCATCGGTCTCATATTCCAGCCATGCACCTCTGTAAGGGATTACGGTTGCGGAATAGAGCTTCTTGTCCATCTTGTCAATCTCGATATCGTAGTAGATACCGGGAGAACGAACGATCTGGGAAACGATAACACGCTCGGCACCGTTGATAACGAAGGTACCGTTGTCGGTCATTATCGGGAAATCGCCCATAAATACGACGGATTCCTTGATCTCGCCCGTTTCCTTGTTCGTGAGACGAACGTTGACCTTGAGCGGAACAGCATAGTTTACGTCACGCTCCTTACACTCCTCAACACCGTATTTTGGGGTGTTCTCAAGAGTGAAGCCAACAAAGTCAATGTTAAGCTTGCCTGAATAGTCAACGATAGGAGATACGTCGCGCAATACCTCCATAAGACCGTCGCTGATGAACCATTCATACGACTTCTTTTGAACTTCAATGAGGTTGGGCATATCGACAGCTTCGTCGATTTTTGAAAAGCTCATTCGGATATTTCTGCCGAGCTGCTTTTCCTTAAGCCCTGCCGCCTTGAGTTCTCTTGCGTTCAAATCAAAACTCATTTAAACAAATCACTCCATTTCTTTTTTGTCAGCGGTAATACCGCAAAATGGCGATTAAGCCTGCAAATTGTTGTTTTTTCAAGCGTTTTTCGGTCAAAAAGCAACTTGAAGAGCACACAACTCGCAATTTTAATGCAGTATACAATATTAACACCATTTGTCAAGTTTGTCAAGGGGTATTTTATTAAAAAAAGAAAAAAACTCCAAAAAATGAGTTTTTTACATAAAGCTTTAACAAAAGGCGTCACGGAATCCGCAAATTCCGTGACGTCTTTTCTACTGTATTTTTTTAAGCTTTTTAACAACGAATACAACGTAAAGCATTGCGATAAGGCAAAGCACGGTGCTGACAAGTGACAGCACCTGCTGAGCGTAGACGGGCATCCCTGCAATACTCATTTCAACACTCTGCATTTTTGCAAGGGCAATACTTGCCACCGAGGTTGCGATAAATCCGCAAACGCCTCCGATTGCCGATTTTACGCCGATGGTTGCGGTACGCTCTGCTTCGGGAACGTAATCGAAATAGATGTTCATAAGTCCGCCGTTTATACCTGCCATTGCAATACCGTTGAATATATTATGGAGAAGGTACATAATCCTTCCGTTTTCGGGAGTACAAAGCACCATGGTAATATATCCGACGGTGACCGCGCCGAAGCAGATAATGAGATTGATACGCCACCCGAATCGGTCGGCTATTTTGCCCATAAGCATTGACACCGACGCCCTCACCACTGACTGAGTCATTGCAAGAAACGACACGAAGGTGAGAGTGAAGCCAAGCTCAGAGGTCTGATATATTCCGTAAAACGGATTTGATATCTGCGAGGCACATTTCCAAAGAATCTCAAGCGCGATAAGAGGCAGAACGGTTTTATTCGTAAGCACCCTGAGAGACGAGAAAAAGCCTTTTCCGACACCCGAGACCTCAAGAGAATGCTCGGAGGTCATGGCTATGCTTAAGAGATGCACAAGGCTTATCGCAAATATTGCCAATGCCGATATGAGAAAGGCGGTATTATCCTCTCCCCTTGCGGTATAATAGTCGGAAACACTTCCCATAGCAAACGAAAATGCAATTCCGCCGATAAGTGATACTATCTCTTTTTTTGCCGTAAAGCTTCCTCGTTGATTCCCCTTGACGAACAGCATATACCAGCTGAATTTCAAGGGGCTTACAATGTTGTAAAGCATATACGCCGCAAATATCAGTATAACGAACGCAACGCATTTTACAGCTGACGGTATGTTAAATATCGGTATAACGTAGAGTGAGATAAAAACTACCTCGTTTGCAAGCACCAAGAAAAACACCGTTTTCTTGACGCTTGAGCCACGTCTTACCACCGACGCCGAAAAAATCTGAAAAATGCAGGTGAGTGATATGAAGGAGGATACTATTCCGACCAGCCAATCGGGTACTCCGTTGCGGGAAAGCAGGGTAGCAAGAAACGCACCCGTAACGAGTATCTGCACAAAATATTCAAGGGATGCCTCAACGATAAAAAGAAATCTTGTTCTTCTACCCTTATTCTCGTTAGATAAAACGTCCGTGTTCATATCAGTCAAGGAAGAGAGTTCCTACACTCCACGCATCAAAATCGGGAATGGTTATATAGGTTGAGCCGTTTTCAACTCTCGTTTCAACACTCTTCAGCTCGGGATAGTGAAGAGCGCGCCATTCGGCGTGAGTATACTCACCCTTGAGCATAAGCTCTGCACCCGAAATCTTGCCGACGGTGGTATTTACAAGGCTGACTGCACGGAGTCTGTCCTCCGCATCCACTCTCGGAAATACAATCATTCTGTCGGGAGTGGTAAGCTTCGCTGAAAGCTGACCGCCAACCCATTCGATTGCATCCACGATTGCGTTTCGCTTTGCAAAGCTGATAATCTGATTGAAGAGTCCGTAGCCGATAACCGCCCAGCGTCCGCCAAGAGTTGTTTCGGTATATGCGGATGCAATACCGTATTTTTCACCCGTTGCGTTAACAGTATAGGTGGTCATTTCCTTTGCTCTGTCCGAAATGGTAAGCTTTGCACCGTAGGGCTTGAAGAAGTTAAAGGACCAGCAATAATCATCGTTGAGCTTTTCCTGAAGCTTTCCCGTCTTGATGTTTTCGGCAGTAACGCCCAAAATATCTCCAAAGCCTCTTTCGGTAAGTATTGTAGCGCTCTCTCCGTCACATACGACGGGCTTTGAAAGAAGCATTCTTATTTCATCATCGGTAAGAGTCTGTGCGTAATGCTTGTTAAGGAGGAAAACCTTTCCTATCTTATTGAGGTTTACCGCAAATCCGTCACGGATAAGCTCTGCACCCTCGTCAAAGTATATGCTTTCCCATCCAAACGGCTTTTCCGTCTTGTAGTTCCAGGGCTTCTCGGAAATATAAACCTCAACGCCATCGGGCTTGGTATTCTGATTTATCTCGGACAAGCGTGAAAACCATTCAAAGTTTTCCGACATATCTCCGAGTTGCTGACAAAGCCAGGATAAAGGCTCGTTGCGTCGCATCATTGTCGCATAGCTCATACTCGTTGCACCTCCTGCAAAATAGAAGGCGGTTTCAAAAGCAAGACCTGCCATCGTCTTTCCGTAAGCAACGTCGGGGAGATTTTCAATCTCGGGTCGGATATCCTTAACGCAATCGGGAAGATATCTCGTCTGATGGCACATCCAACGCCATTTTCTTATAAAGGTGTTGGGGTCGTAATCCTCGTATGAGCCTCCGCCCGGTCTTGACTTGGGAGCAATACCTGTCCCCTCCATAAAGCC
>JAFYTG010000129.1 GCA_017558945.1 Clostridia bacterium | reverse complement strand
TATGAACATAATAAACGCCACGAAGGACGTAAGACGAAGCTCGTCGAGCCAGGTAGCCCAGAGGGTTACGTATACGCAAAAGAGCGAAAAGGCGGCAAGAATGCAGGTGACGACAATTTTAGGTACGCCCTCCCATACTCTCGTATTCGACTCGCGGTCGTATTTTTTCATAACCGCATCGACGTCCATCGGCTCTATCACGTCGGAAGCTTTTTTCTTAAAAAGTGCCATTAATACCTCCTGATTAATTTACGCAAGAAGATTGGCTGCAAAATTTTGCAGCCAATCCTTAAAGGCTTGAATTAATTACCGATTATTTGCTTTCTACGGTGATACCCTTTTCAGCAAAGTACTTAGCAGCGCCCTTGTGGAAGGGAGCGGTCATACCCTCGGTAGCATTCTCAAGGCTGAGCTCTGCGCCCTTAGCGTGAGCTGCGGTAATAGCCTCAGCGTTATCGAAGATAGCCTTGGTTACTGCATATACGTCATCCTCGGAAGCGGAGGTGGAAACGATGAGAGTTGCCTTTACGGTAACGGTGGTAACGTCGTTTTCCTGACCCTCGTAGGTGCCTGCGGGAATGTTGTAGGTGGTGTAGTAGGGAGATTCAGCCATAAGCTTTTCTGCAACTGCGCCGTCAACGGGAACGAGGTAAGCATCGGTAGTGGTGCAAAGCTCCTGAATTGCGGGAGTGGGAGCGCCTGCTACGATGAATGCGGCGTCAATCTTGCCGTCCTTGAGAGCGTCTGCGGAATCGCCGAAGGACTGGTACTGAGGAATAATGTCAGCCTCGGTAAGACCTGCTGCGCCGAGAATGTCGATAGCGTTGAAGTAAACGCCCGAGCCTGCGGCACCGATGGAAACCTTCTTACCTGCGAGGTCTGCTACAGACTTGATAACAGGGTCCATGGTAATGAGCTGAACTGCCTCTGCGTAGAGACCGCCGATTACACGGAAGGAATCAAGAGCGCCCTCGGTCTCGAAGGAACGAGTGCCTGCGTATGCGTATGCCATAACGTCGGACTGAACAGTACCGAGCTGATAGTTTCCAACGTCGATGCCGAGGATGTTAGCCTTGGAGCCGTCGGTGGATACAACGTTTACGGTGATGCCTGACTCGGTCTTGATCTGGTTGCCGAGAATTCCGCCGTAGCCGTAGTAGGTACCCTGAGTACCGCCCGTACCCATGGTCATTGTGGTAGCCTCTCCGCCTGCACAAGAAACAAGTGCAAGAGTGAGAACTGCAAGAAGCATAAGAACTGAAATAATGCGTTTCATTGAGTTATCCTCCTATTATTTGGAATTATTTCCAAATCTTTAATTTAATATGTAGATATTATACACAAATTATTAAGCTTTTGCAAGAGAAAAATGAGGTTCAGAGCAAGATTGTATACAATTATACAAAAATACAGGTGTGGATTGTATACAATTGCACAAACCATACAACAAAAATTAAGGTCTGCTTACAAAAAAGCAGACCTTTTACAAAAGCCGAAGCGTAACTGAATTATATTATGCGTTAAGAATTTTAACTGTTTCCTCGGCGTTTTCCGAGTCGAGAGCGCGGAAGCTTGCCACCTTTACGAAATGCCCACGCAGATAAGGAGCGTCAAGGAACATATCGTCAAGCACCGCAAACGCCTCAACCTTATTCTCGTCAAGCCAGAGCTTTATCTCCCCCGCCCTTTCTATATTAAGCTTGGGAGTTTTATCAAAAATTTTAAGACCGTACGATGCAAAAATCTCATTCATCTGACGTCCCGTTGCATCAAGTCCGTCCTCGGTCTTACTCCAATGACCTCTCCAGGAGGTTGAAAGAACTATTTCAGCGCCCGTCCTGTCAATAATCTCCTTAAGTATTTCCATTTTGGATGGGTCAAGAAGCACTCCGTCCTCGTTCTGATTTTCGCGCACGTATCTGTCGGAGCACAAAACTCCGTCAAAATCAATAAACAGTACCTTCATAATTTAAATCGGAACGTGATATTCACGGAATTCCTTTTTGCCGAATTTTTCATCAAGGTATCGGATATACCTCTGCCAATCGTATCTTGACAGATAGTGAAGATCGTCACGAAGATGGTAGGAAATATGTCCCTCGGTAAAGTGGTCGTCCACCTCGGGCAAGCGGTCGGGACATACGAGTCCGCGAAGTCCGAAAAGCTCCCACGCACTTGATGCGTGATAGCTTGTAAGATATTCACCAATCGGGTCGGCACCGATGTCAAGCCTTGCCGAGCCGACGAGCAGATATCTCGGTGCGATAAGTGCAAGAAGCATTGACTGGTCAAAGGGCTTTTCGTCCTCAAGACCCACGAAGCGTCTGTGATTCTCACAGAAGAAGTTCCAGCTTCCTGCTCTCTCGTAGTTATATACCAGCTCACCCGTCGTATGCTTGGAGGATGACGCACCGCCCTGACCTGAATTATTTGAAATTGCCGCCGCAAAGCGTTCGTCCTGAGCGGCACACCAGAGTGCAGTTTTACCAAGCCTTGAATGACCGATTACCGCAACGTGCTCAACGTCGAGGTCCTCCGACCTTTCGGACACAAGATAGTCCATTATACGACTTGCGCCGTAAGCCCATATACCGACCTTGCCCCATTCGTCCCCTTTTCTGTTTTCGGGAGTTTTGAAGTAAGCACCGATGCCGTTGGTAAAGTCACCGCCTATATTATCATTTACAAGGTCCTTATAATTGACCACAATGACCGCCCATCCCGCATCTAAAATCTCCTCAAGAGGAGTAAACTTTTCAGGCACTTGATTAAATGCAATATGCAGGAATACGTTAGGTCTTACAACCTTATACGGAATATGTATGGTTATCGGAAAGGTACATACGCCCATTCCGTCAATTTCAAAATTAATATTAACCTTTTGGTAAAGCGCCTTACCCGCAACCCAGTTTATTGCACTTTCGACAACCTCTCCCCACACTCTGTCGGGCTTTCGGGGAGTTCTTCCAAAGCAATATTTTTCGAGAAGCTCAAGCATTTCAGCCCGTCTCTCTTCCCAATTTTCAAGCGTCACGGGAGTACCGTCATTCATTTCAAGGACAGGTAAATATCCTCTTTCGGCAATCATCTTATCTCTCGTCATATTTTCCTCAATGACGGGTAAATATCCTCTTTCAGCAATCGTCTTATCTGTCATAATACACCCCTTAAAATTCAATAGTGTAAAGGTTTCCGAGATTGTCGGAATAATAGCATACGCCCTTATAAAAGTCGATAAGCTCGGGCTCGATGTCAATACCGTAGTCGGCAAGCCTTACGCAAAGCTCTTCACGCTTTTCATCACACGAAATAACACGGATTGCCGCGGGAGCCTTCTGACTGTTCGTAAAGCCCTCGGTTGAGTACACCTTGCCACCGTAAGCGCAAGCGCCCTGAACGTAATTATGATAGGGCACGTCGAAATACTCGATAATGTCCTCAGGAGTTAAAACAAGATGCTTGATACCGAATTCGTCATCCGTCTGCCACTCGGCAAGCGGAGGAAGTCTGAACGAGAAGTATCGTGAGCTTTCCGCCTTATCACGCATATTGAACGCCCAATAAAGACCCGTGTCACGGTCAATTGCAAAATTGCCGAAGGGTCTTACGTCCTCGTCACAGCTACCCCAAAGAGTATAATCGTCAACAAATCCTATCTCCACCATACCGACGAGAGTGGTGGTAAACTCGTTTCCGTTTCTCACAAGGCGGTAAACGAGACAAACGCCCTTGAGCTTGCGGGGACTTGCGGCGTAGTTATTATATACGTTTGAATAAAGGAGCGGAAATTCGTCACCCTCCTCATAATATTCGTTTGAAAACACAACTGCATTGCTATGAGGACGAAGCTCATCTATTCTGTCAAGATAAAAGGTGGAAAGTGCCTCAATAGGCTCTCCGTTTGCGTGCACCTTATCCATTGAATAAACTCCGCAAGAGCCGTCGGAATCAAAGCGGAAGAGATATCCGTTCCATATTGCGCCGTCCTGACCGAGCTTTATTTTAGAAATGAGATTGAATTTCATACTTACCTCCGATGCCAAAATCAAGTTTCAATTTATTCGTAAAATCATTATACTATTTACTCATAGAAAAATCAAGCAAAAAAATTCCCGAAGGATTATTCCTTCGGGAATTTCTCAATTAAAATGCGTCAACAACTGTAACTGCGGTGATGTGGGGGTTCATACCCTCGTACCAGTAAAGGAACGCTTCAACGTCAACCATTTCACCGCCTACGAGACCGCTTACAGTCTTGTAAACCTCGGTATCTGCACCGGTGAGGTAATACTCAACGCAGAAGTTATACTGCTGACCGCCGTAAAGAAGGGTAACGTAGATATCGTCACCGGGCTCACCGTTCTTGAACTCAATGGAGTCAACGGTCATACCCTTGAAGGTAACGAACTCGTTCTGATGTGCGATAATCTCCTCGGGAGTAGCGAAAAGAAGAGCGGTAGCATCAAATGCTTCGGCAATGTATGTGTCGCCACCTTCAACAAACTCGAAGGTACCTTCCATAACCTCAACCTCGCCTGCCCATTCGCCCTTGGTACCGGTTACGCGAATCTTAGTACCGGGAAGGAGCTTAGCAGCGTCTTCCTCAGAGCAAGCAAGCTCATAAAGGAAGTATGCACCGTCGGGGCTCTGGCAATATACTGTAACCTTGTTGTCCCACCAGGACTGATGTGCCTGAACGTAGGTCTCGATAACAACCTCGGTATCAAGCGCCGCAGCAATGTACTCCTCGTGAGTCATAACCTTTACGGGCTCAACAGCGGGCTCTTCAACGTCAGCGTCAGAAGCAACGGGAGTTTCAACGTCAGCGTCGGAAGCAACGGGGGTTTCAACGTTTTCTTCGGGTGTTTCGGGTGTTTCTTCAGGCTCGGTGCAAGCGACAAATGCCATAACGAGCATAAGAGCGAGAAGAACTGCAAGAATCTTTTTCATTCTTTTTCTCCTTTTAAAAATAAAAAAATAGAAATGATTTAAACCGAACCTTTCGGCTTATACAACATTATACATATTTTTTCTCAAAAATCAATAGATTTTTTTAGTTTTTAATTAGTTTTTGCGTTTTCGTGTATAAATCACGACGTAAATTCCCATAGAAAGCCATACTGCCGCCAAGCCGAAGAGCAGAATTTTCGAGCCGACGGGTAACTCTCCGAGGGTAAGCTTGCCCTTTGAAGCGGATATCTGGTCAAGTCGGTAGAGGGAAATTACCTCCCCGTAAAGTGAATCGATATACTCGGAATCAATCACGTCTCCCCTTCTTGCCGTCTTATTGACGTCCTCGATAAGCTCTCCCGCGGCATTTCGAAGAGATGCCGAGCCGTTGAAAACGGGAGTCACGAAGGTGTTGTCGGTATTGTCAAGAAGAAGCTTTACCGCGCGGAGCTTGACGTCGTAATAGAACTCGTTATCCTCACCGACGCGTGAAAGATAGTCGAGGTATTCGGCGCTGCTCTGTGCCTTGGAGGTTACGGGAGCGTAGCCCTCGGTTTGCGAGTAGGCTATCTGCACCTCGTTGGTCAGCATAAACTGACAGAAGAGCCAGGATGCCAGAACCTCCTGCTCATCCTCCTTGTTGAACACGCACATTGATGGACCCTGCGAAATCATTTTGGGATTGGACGGGTCGAATTGAGGGACGGTCATTACCTCGGTTTCAAAGCGTACGAGCTTTTCCTCTGCAATGTCAACCAGAGGCGCATCACTTCCCATCCAGGTAGCACCCGCCGTTGAGTCTATGGCAAAGATGCACTGACCTGCGTTAAGAAAGTTTGCAGGGTATCCCGCACGCTTGAACGTATTGAACGCCTTCGTGCCCGAATGCTTGGATATTTCAAGCAAAAATTTCTTTGCCTCGTCGTTGAAAAGCTCTATTTCACCGTGAGTGGTAGAGTATCCCGCATTCTGCTGATACATTGCGTGTATCATCATATTATCGGTGGACTTATAGATAAAGGGAATCATGGTCTTCTGACCGTTTACAAGGAAATTGCCGTCGGCATCCATCTCCATGGCCTTTTCGGAAACCTCCCAGATAAAGTCCCAGGTCAGCGTTTCGGGGAGAGTATATCCGAGCTTTTCAACAAAGGTACGGTTGACGTAGCACGCCTCGGTGGATCTCATAAACGGAACTGCATAATAGCTTCCGTTAAATTCACATTCACCGATGAATTTCGGAATAAGCTCATCAAAGGAGGGCGAGTCAAACCTCACCTCACTTCCGCCGAGTCCGTACTTCTTATGAGAAAATAACTCGTCAAGAGGAAGCACGGTATCCTCACCCGTAAGATAGGTTGCAATGTGGTCGGGATAGGTTATGCACACGTTGGGTGTCGTATCGGTGGAAATGTTGGTTATAACGTCGTTATAGATTTTTCCGTAATCGGTATAAAGCTTGAGATTGACCTTGATATTCGGGTAAAGAGACTCAAACTCGGCAATCGCATCCTTGTATATTCCGACCTGAGTCATATTCGTATCATTCTTTGCCCAGAAGGATATCTCATAATTACGGGAGGTGTCAAACGCCTCGGGAATCTCAAAGCTCTTTTTCTCACGGGCTCCGTGGCAGGAGGCAAGAGAAAGCGCAAGGACGCAGAGAAGTGCAAGTGACAAAAATCTTTTCATCCCTTTGTACCTCCTCTCGAAACACCCTCCATAATTTTTCTTCTGAAGCAGAGGAAGAGTATTATAAGCGGAACGGAAATGGCAACGACCGCCGCCATCATAGCAGGGATATTATCCCTTCCGAAGCCGTTTTCACGAATCTCCTGAATACCGTTTGATACAAGGAAGTACGCTTGCTCGTCGGTGACGAGTCTCGGCCATACGTAAGAGTTCCAGCACTCAATGACCTTAAGCACCGTGACGGTTACGACGGTAGGCTTGCAGATAGGCACCATTACCCTTGTAAGATAGCGAAGGTCGGAGGTTCCGTCTACCTTTGCGGCGTAATAAAGCTCGTCGGGAATCTGCGAGAAGTTTTCCTTCAAAAGATATATGTAAAATACCGATGCGACACTCGGCAGGATAAGACCTGCAAAGGAGTTACGCATATCGAGGCTTGTGACGGTGACGTAGTTGGTAATCACCACAAGCTCGGAGGGTATCATCATAAGAGAGAGAAAAAGCGTGAAAACGAGGTTTTTGCCCTTGAACTCCAGACGGGAAAAGGCAAAGGCTGCAAGCACGGTCACAACCAGCATTATAGCGGTAGTGCCGAGAGTGAAAATAATCGTATTCACAAAATAATCTGCAAGAGGCACCGAGGTAAAGGCGGTTTTGTAATTCTCGAGAGTGGGTGACAAAACGTATAAAACGGGCGTCCACTCGGAGTTATACGCTCCGTATTCCTTGAGGGAGGTTATAACCATCCAATAAAACGGAAAGAGCACCGCAATTGCCCAGACGGCAAGCAGAATATAAACGAAGGTCTTTTGAATACGCCTTTTTACAAGAGCGTTTTTTTCTATTCTTTCGTAATTCATATCGACCTCATCAATTATAATGTACGTGCTTCTTGGACACGAGAAGGTTTATGCAGGTTATGGTCAAAACGATTGCAAAGAGGATAATTGCCGCGGCGGAAGCGTAAGACGGATATCCTCCCGAATTTCCGTAAAGCATATCGTAAACGTAACCGACGATAGTGTTCATCTCGGCGGCGTTAAGGTCAACTCCGAAGAGTGCCACCGCATCCGAATATGCCTTGAAGGCTCCGATAAAGCCCGTAATAACGAGGTAAAAGAGTGTAGGAGAAATCATCGGAAGGGTTATCTTGCGAAACACTCTCCACTTGGGCGTGCCGTCAATTCTTGCGGCGTTGTAATAGGTCTCGTTGACCGAGGCGAGTGCCGAGGTGAGAATAAGCACCTTGAAGGGCATTACGACCCATATCGTATAAATACAAAGCACCGTCATTTTTGCCCAGTAAGGACCTGCAATAAAGTCAATAGGCTCAACGCCGAATACTCCAAGCACCGTGTTGACAAGACCGGGAGTGTAGGGAGTCTGATTAAACAGTATCATAAATACAAGTCCTACGGCAAGGGTGTTTGTAACGTAGGGAAGAAAATAGACGGTCTGAAAAAGGTTGCGGAGCTTCTCAATCGAGGAAAGCGCAACCGATATTGCAAGTGAAAAAATTGTGGAAAGAGGCACGGTTACTCCGACGAGTATGAGAGTATTCTTGAGCGCCTTTAAAAAATACGGGTCGTGAAGGACGTAGGAGTAGTTATATCCGCCCGTGCCGAAATAGGTCTGAGAGGCAAAGTTATAGCCCTCCTCAAAGGAGTAGATAAGCACGTCTATCAAGGGATAGACGAGAAAAGCTCCGATAAAGACGAAGGCAGGTAACAGATAAAGCCACGCCTTAAGATTATTGTTTTTCATATTCCACCTCTCAAAGCGTAAGCTTATTACCCGACTTGTCAAAGACGAACATCTTCGAGGGCTTAATATCAAAGCGTACGCTATCGGTGGAAATTACGTTATCCGAGTCGATTATGGCGCGAATCGTGGGAGTGTGAGCGGCGGTGTGTGTTGCCACGATGCTGACGTCACGTCCCATTACCTCAACACGAGAAAGCTCGCAGGTGAGACCTCCGTTTTCCGACAGCTCAAAGCCCTCGGGACGAATGGCAACGTCAACCTCGCAGTTATCAAGCGAGGTATCAAGGATAGCCTCGTCTCCTATATAAAGCTTACCGTCACGCACCTCACCGTTGAAAACGTTGATGGGAGGCGTGCCGAGGAATTTTGCAACAAAAAGGTTTGCGGGATTGTCGTAAACCTCCTGAGGCTTGCCGACCTGCTGTACAATGCCGTCACGCATTACGACGATAAGGTCAGAGATAGACATTGCCTCCTCCTGATCGTGAGTAACGAAAACGGTGGTTATCCCCGTTGAACGCTGAATACGTCGTATCTCCTCTCTCGTCTGCAAGCGGAGTCTTGCATCAAGGTTTGAAAGAGGCTCGTCAAGGAGAAGTATTTTCGGCTTCTTTACAAGGGCACGGGCGATGGCAACTCTCTGCTGCTGACCACCCGAAAGCTCGGAGGGCTTTCTGTCCATAAGCGTATCTATCTGCACAAGCCTTGCCGTTTCAAGCGCCATTTCGTTCATCTCGTCACGGGTAAGCTTATCCTTACCGCGACGGTTTTCAAGCGGGAAGGTTATATTCTGTCTTACCGTAAGGTGAGGATAGAGAGCGTAATTCTGAAAAACGAGACCTACACCTCTGCTTTCGGGAGGGAGTCCCGTAACGTCGTCGTCTCCGAAAAATATCTGTCCATCGGTTGCCTTGAGAAGTCCCGACAGAAGATTCAGGATGGTTGACTTACCGCAGCCCGACGGACCGAGAAGTCCTATGAGCATACCGTCCTCAATGTCAAGCGACACGTTATTTACAGCAATTACCTCCTCGCCCTTCTTGTTACGGCTGGGGAATTTTTTCGTTAAGCTTTTTAAGGTTACCTTCATTGCGTGAAAATCCTTTCGATTGGTTGATATACATTATATACCATTCATTATTATTTTTCAAGGCTTAAAGGCAAAAAACACGCCGAAGCGTGTTTTTCGAGGTTTATATATTAAATTCAAGACCGTCGTTTGCTAAAACTATCTTCTGCTCGGGAAGGAGCTTCATAAGGTCATACGCCGAATGCTGACGGATATAGGTAGAATAGTGATTGATAACGACCTCTTTTATATTGTCTCTGTCCTTGAGGAGAGGATAATACTTATCGGGTGCCCAGAAATGAGCAAGCTCTAAAATCGCAAGGTCAAAGCCCTTATCGAATTCCTTAAGAGGTAAATCTGCAAGCACGTCGCCGTTAAGTGCTACGGGTGAGCCGAGGTCTCCGGAAAAATAAACTCTCTTACCCTCTGCCTCAAGCACGTAGGAGAAGGACTGAGCGATATGAGACGTTCTGTACGCCGTGAGCCTTATTATGCCGTCGTCGTAAACAAAGCCGTCGTCAACGTGAGAAAACTTAAATTCACGCATTGCGTGACCGTTGCACTCAAGCCAGCCTTTAATTGCTTCAACGGTCTTATCCGTGTCACCGGGAAGATAAAACTCTGTATCCGCCTTTGTGTAATACCAGTTGCAAAGGTCAATAAAGGAAAGAAGTCCGTTGGTATGGTCACCGTGCATATGAGTAACGAAGCACGCCTTAACCGTCTCGGGACGGATACCGCGTGTGGCAAGCTGTTCAATGGACTGTGTGCCCATATCAATAAAATAACGTACTTCACCTATTTCAACGAGTATTGACGAGCAACGTCTGTTTGCCTCGGGGAAGCCGTGTGATGAACCAAAAAATACTATTCTCATAACTACCTCCAAAATCTATTTAATTAGATTCTAACACTCGAAAATCAAAAAATATATACAATATTTGCTCAAAAATTGCATCTAAATGATATTACCGCATTTTTGACGTTTGCAAGAAATTTCTTCTCCCCTATTGACAAAGCGGATTTGATGTGATACAATACATTTAACAATTAAATTAAATGTTAAACAAGGAGGACTTATGGGACTTCAAAACACACTTCGTGCGCTTGCCGACCCGATAAGGCGTGATATTTTAAATATGCTCAAATCGGGCAGGATGTCGGCAGGCGAAATATGCGAGCGCTTCGACGTGACGGGCGCGGCAATCTCACGACATCTATCAGTCTTAAAGGAGGCGGACCTCATCCGTGACACCCGTGAGGGTAAATTCATTTACTACGAGCTCAACGCCTCGGTGCTTGAGGAAATTTTACTGTGGGTCAACGACCTGAAAGGAGACGGAAATGCTGAAGAATAACAGATTAACCCTTATACTCACCTCTCTTGTGATACTTTTACCCATACCGATAGGGCTTCTTATTCACAGACTTTTACCCGACACGATGGCAATACACTGGGGACTCGACGAAGTGGCAAACGGCTTTGCAGGAAAGAATTTCGCCATATTCGTGCTACCTCTTATACTGCTCGGATTCCATTGGTTATGCACACTTATCACAGTATGGGACAACAAAAAGCGTGAGCAAAGCCCGAAGGTTATTCGTATAGTGCTCTGGATATTCCCCGTGATTTCTCTTTTCACCTGCTCCTTCGTATATCTCGGCGCACTCGGTATAACGGGCGGTGTCGTCGACCTCGCTCTGTGCCAGCCCGTTGCCGAAGCGACGAAACTCAAAATCCGAGATCATGCCGACCGCGCTGTTGTAGAACACGTCGTATCCGCGACC
>JAFYTG010000128.1 GCA_017558945.1 Clostridia bacterium | reverse complement strand
CTTTTATGAAGGAAATGAATATATAAACTAAAAGGGGCTGTAAAAAACTGTTTTGAACCGACCTCCCAATCGTTAGATTTTTGGTCTAACTTTTGGGGGTCGGTTCATGTTAGTTTTTTACAGCCCCTTTGCTTTATTGATTTGTTAACGTCGCATAGCCGCTTATCTTACAACTCGTCCCGAGCCGTCACCGCCTGCGAGCTTTTCAACCTCGGAAACGCTGACTCTGTTGTAGTCACCCTCAACGGAATGCTTGAGAGCGGAAGCGGCAACTGCAAATTCGATTGCACCCTGAGCATCCTTGCCGTTAAGAAGAGCGTAGATGAGACCTGCACCGAAGGAGTCTCCACCGCCTACACGGTCAACGATGTGAAGGGCATAGCTCTTGGAGAAGTAAGCGTTTTCTCCGTCGTAGAGCATACCTGCCCAGTTATTGTCGTTTGCGGAAATGGATGTGCGAAGAGTGATGGCAACCTTCTCAAAGCCGAAGGTGTCGCGGAGCTTCTTTGCAACCGAAACGTATCCCTCATGATTGAGCTTACCACCGTAAATGTCGGTGTTTTCTGCTTCAATGCCGAATACGTCCTTTGCATCCTCCTCGTTTGCGATACATACGTCAACGTACTCACAAAGCTTGGTCATAGCAACGCGCGCTTCGTCTCTTGTCCAGAGCTTACCGCGGTAGTTGAGGTCGCAGGAAATCTTAACGCCCTGCTTCTTTGCCTCACGGCAAGCCTCGAGACAAATCTCAACGAGGTTTCCGCCGAGAGCGGGAGTGATACCTGTAAAGTGGAACCAATCTGCGCCCTTGAAGATTTCCTCCCAGTTAAAATCAGCCTTGTCAGCCTTCTGAATTGCACTGCCTGCTCTGTCGTAAATACATACCGAGCCTCTCTGGCTTGCGCCTTTTTCGAGGAAGTAAATACCTACTCTGTCACCGCCACGGGTAATCTTGGAGGTATCAACTCCGAAGTAACGGAGAGAGTTTACAGCAGACTCACCGATAGCGTGCTTGGGAAGCTTTGTAACGTAGGTGGAGTCCATACCGAAGTTTGCGAGGGAAACCGCAACGTTTGCCTCACCGCCACCGAAGGTAGCTTGCATTTGGTCATTCTGGAAGAAACGGTAATATCCGTTGGGTGCAAGGCGGAGCATAAGCTCGCCGAAGGTAACTATTTTAGCCATTTGAACGTGCCTCCTTTACGAGATCGACAGATTTTTTACAAAGGTCGGTGATTTCATCCCACTTCTCACCATTGATGAGGTCAGCCTTAACCATATAAGAGCCACCGCAAGCGCAGATGGTAGAGCAGGAGATGTATTCCTTGAGGTTAGAAAGAGAGATACCGCCCGTGGGCATTACCTTGAACATGGGGAAGGGTGCCGCCATAGCCTTTATCTTCTTAAGTCCGCCCGATTCTTCGGCAGGGAAGAACTTGAGCACCTCAAGACCAAGCTTGAATGCTGTGTGATAGTCTGTGGGAGTTGTACATCCGGGGAAAATGGGGATGTTCTTCTCCTGACAGTAAACAACGATTTCGGGGTCGAGACCGGGGGTAACGATGAAGGAAGCACCTGCCTCGATAGCCTCGTCAACCTGAGTGGTGGTCATAACGGTACCTGCGCCGACGAGCATATCGGGACAGGTTTCACGCATAAGCTTGATTGCAAGAGGAGCACCTGCCGCGCGGAAGGTAACCTCGGCAATCGGAACACCGCCTGCGCAAAGAGCCTTTGCGAGAGGTGCGGCGTGCTTGGTGGGATTTTCAAGCTTGATAACGGGTACAACGCCCGTTTCTGTAATTATCTTTGCAACTTCGTTCATTGTATTGTTTCCTTTCTGTATTTAAACTCCTGAGTATGCGGAGAAGCCTCCGTCGATGGGAAGAACTACGCCCGTAATAAAGCCTGCCGCTTCCTCGTTGAGAAGGAAGAGAAGACCGCCTTCAAGCTCGCTTGACTCGCCGAAGCGACCCATAGGAGTTGCGGCGAGAATCTTGCCCGTACGCGCAGTAGGTGTACCGTCGTCGTTCCAGAGAAGCTTTGCATTCTGCTGAGTCGAGAAGAAGCCGGGAGCAATTGCGTTTACACGGATTCCAACCTTGGAGAAGTGAACTGCAAGCCACTGGGTAAAGTTGGAGATAGCCGCCTTAGCACCCGAGTATGCGGGAATCTTGGTAAGGGGAGTGTAAGCGTTCATTGATGAAATGTTGAGGATACTGCATCCCTTTTTGCCCACCATTTGCTTTGCAAATACCTGAGTGGGAATAAGAGTGCCGAGAAAGTTTAAGTTGAATACGAAGCCAACGCCGTCAGCATCGAGGTCGAAGAAGGACTTTGTCTCAGCGTCAATATCGCCAAGCTCAAAGTATTCCTTGTCGGTGGTTGCTCTCGGATTGTTTCCGCCTGCACCGTTGACAAGAATATCACACTCTCCAAGCTTTTCAACTACCGCCTTTGCGGTTTCCTCACAGATTGCACGGTCAAGAACGTTGCAGGAGAATGCCTCTGCAATACCGCCCTCGTCACGAATTTCCTTTGCGAATTTTTCTGCCATTTCGAGATTTAAGTCGAGGAGTGCAACTCTTGCACCGGCTCTTGCAAGTACCTTTGAAAAGTTACTGCAAAGAACACCTGCCGCACCTGTTACAACCGCAACCTTTCCCGAAAGATCTGTGTTTAAAACGTTCTTGTTCATTATTTATTCTCCTTTGCCTTTTCGCAGGCTTCAAAAAGTCCGTTGATGTAGGTAGCGCCGAGCGCTCTGTCAAAGAGTCCGTAGCCGGGCTTACCCGTCTCACCCCATATCATTCTTCCGTGGTCGGGACGAACGTATCCGTCAAAGCCTGCATCTACAAGCACCTTGGTTATTGCATACATATCAAGGCTTCCGCAGGAGGAAAGATGAGCACGCTCTTCAAACGAGCCACCCTCGATTATCTTGACGTTTCTCATATGCATAAACGCAATTCTGTCACGCTCTGCATATTTCTTGACCATAGCCACAATGTCATTTGAAGCAACGCATCCGAGACTTCCCGTGCAAAGACAGAGTGAGTTTGCAGGGGAGTCAACAATGGCGAGCATTCTGTCAACGTTCTCCTCGCAGGTGATGATTCTCGGAATACCGAAGATTGAATAAGGCGGGTCATCGGGATGGATTGCCATACGGATACCCGATTCCTCTGCAACGGGGATTATCTTTTTGAGGAATTTTTCAAGGTTCTTCCAAAGACCCTCCTCACCAAGCTCCTGATATGCACGGATGAGGTCGCGTACCTCCTCCTGCGTGTAGCTTGCATCCCAGCCGGGAAGGTGAATGTCGTCTGTCAAGGGGTTGAGGTTTGCCATCTGCTCTGCGTAAAGCACGAGACTTGTTGAGCCGTCGGGCGCTTTGCGGTCGAGCTGTGTACGGGTCCAGTCAAAAACGGGCATAAAGTTGTAGGTGATACACTTAACGCCAACCTCACCGCAACGGCGAATGTTTTCACAATAAACGTCAATGTATTCGTCACACTTGCCCTGACCGAGCTTGATGTCCTCGTGAACGGGCACAGACTCAACTATATCGAAAATAAGACCGTGATCCTCGCAGGATTTTTTGATTTTCTCAAGGCTCTCTCTCGGCCATACCTTACCGGGTGCTACGTCATATACTGCGGATACGACCGAGCGCATACCGGGAATTTGAGAGATATATTCAAGGCTTATGGGATCTGAATCACCGTAATGTCTGAATGAAAGCTTCATATAATCTTACCCTCCAATCCGAAATAACGCTTTGCGTTGTTAAATGAAATGTCTGCGGCAATCTGTCCGAGATAGTCAACGTCTGCGGGAAGCTCACCGTTAGCCGCCCAGTTACCGATAACCTCACAGAGTATTCTGCGGAAGTATTCGTGACGGGTGTAGCTGAGGAAGCTTCTCGAGTCGGTAAGCATACCGATGAAGTTTCCGAGGAGTGAAAGGTTTGCAAGGTTTACTATCTGGTCAATCATACCCTGCTTGTTATCATTGAACCACCACGCACTGCCGTGCTGAATCTTGCCTCTCGCCTCTGTACCCTGGAATGCTCCGATGAGCGTGCCGATGAAGGCATTGTCGGAGGGGTCAAGGCTGTAAATAACCGTCTTGGGAAGAACGCCCTTGACGTTGAGTGCGTTAAGGAATGGAGCAAGCTGTGCGGAGGGAGCATCGGGATTGATGATGTCATAGCCCGTATCGGGACCGAGACGCTCGAACATAACCGCGTTGGGATTGCGGAGTGCCTTGTAGTGAATCTGGAATACCCAACCGAGTCTTGCATACTGCTCTGCGCAGAAAAGCACGAGGTTTGTCTTGTAGCCCTCTACCTCTGCGGGTGTAAGAGCCTCACCGTTCAATGCCTTCTTGAATACCTTGTCTGCATCCTCGTCACTCATATCGTTCCATACCGCACAGTCGAGACCGTGGTCACTTGCCGAGCAGTTGAGAACGTCAAAGTAGTCCATTCTTTCTGCAAGAGCCTTCTTTACAAGCTCAAGGCTTGTAAGCTTGTAGCCTACGACACCCGAAAGCTTTTCGATGTATTCAATGAAGCCAACCTTGTCAATGTTGACAGCCTTGTCGGGGCGGTAGGAGGGAGCAACGAGAGTTTCGTACTTCTCGTCCTGAAGCTTCTTGTGCCATTCAAGTGTATCCGCAGGGTCGTCGGTAGTGCCGATGAATGCAACATTGCTCATCTTGATGATGTCGCGAACGCGCATCTTACCGCTTGCAAACACCTCGGAGGTCTTGTCCCATACCTCCTTGGCGGTCTTCTTGGAAAGCACGCCCTCGTATCCGAAGTAGGTCTTGAGCTCAAGGTGACACCAATGGTACATAGGATTGCCGATAGCCTTTTCAAGTGACTCGGCAAACGCCTCGAACTTTGCGTAGTCGTCAGCATCCCCCGTGATGTACTTCTCGTCAATGCCGTTTGAACGCATAATACGCCACTTGTAGTGGTCACCGCCGAGCCAAGCCTCTGTGATGTTTTTGAATTCACGGTTTTTGTAGATCTCCTCCGCGCTTACGTGACAGTGATAGTCAATAATGGGCATTTTCTTTGCCCAATTGTGAAAGAGCGAGCGGGAAATCTCGTTTCTTAAAAGAAAATTGTCGTCAAGAAATTTCATCTTAAACAAACTCCTTTCATATTATAACATAATTATACGATTATATTGTACCACATTTTTTTAACAATGTTTATAGCAAAAATTGTTTGACATATTGTGATTGTTGTTGTACAATAAGGGTGTTATCTTTTGCGAATGAGGATTTTTATGAAAAACACCGTACAACGCTTTGATCCGAGACAAGTAATGCACACCGATACCTTTGAGGTTTTTCACTATAAGGGGCTTTTGCCCGTTGACTTTGACGTGCACCATCACGATTTTTACGAGGTTTATCTGTTTCTCAGCGGTAGTGCTGAGTATTGGATAGAGGGCAGACGCGTGACTCTTGCACCGGGTGATTTTATTCTTATCAATCCCACCGAGCTCCACCGCTCGATAGTCCTCCCCGAAGCAACCGAGTATGAGCGTATCGTTATGTGGATAAGCAAGGACTATCTCGCATCACTATCCTCAAGCGATACCGACCTTGCAAGGTGCTTTGACTCCTCCCGCCCGTCTCACAAAAACCGCCTCCGTCCGAGTGGCTCTACTCTCTCTCCTCTTTCCGTAAAGCTTGGTGAATTGGTCGAGGAATACTGTGCAGAGGAATGGGGAAGGGAAGCCTCACTCAATGCAATTTTTTTGCAGTTTATGGTAGGTCTTAACCGACTTGCAGACTCCTCTGTTGGTAAAGTTTCAAAGGAGCACGAGGAAAGCTTTGTTACCAAGGTTTTGCGATATATCAACGAGAATTACAGCGAGGAGCTTTCACTCGATTTACTTGCCGAGCGCTTTTTCGTGAGTAAATATCACCTGTCGCACGCCTTCAGGCGTGAGGTTGGCGTATCCGTCTACCGTTATATTATGCTTAAAAGACTGCTTGCCGCAAAGGAGCTTTTGCTTAGCGGTATGTCCTCGGGCGAGGTCGCTTATGCTTGCGGCTTCGGTGACTACGCAGGCTTCTGGCGTGCCTTCAAAACCGAGTACGGAATAAGCCCGAAGGAGTTTGCCTCAGGTGAATAGCTATTGACTTTTTGTTAATTCGGTGATAAAATAAACACCGTTAAAAACACCGTTATTTTAAACACTTTTTTGGAGCTTGCTATGTTGGATAAAATTTCAATTACCGTTGAGCAGATGTCTGTTCTTTTCATTTTTATAATTTTGGGCTACGCTTTGCAAAAGCTTAAGGTGGTTCCCGAAAATTCCGCCTCCGTTTTGTCAAAGCTTGAGATGTACGTCATCCTTCCCGCGTTTACATTTTCCACCTTTTCCGAAAGATTTACAAGAGATATAATCGGAGAAAAGCTTAAGCTTCTTCTCTGGTCGGCTCTGCTCATCGTAATATCGGGAACGGTAGCCGTTCTCGTTGCCAAGCTTTTTTCAAAGGATAAAAGCACGAGAGCTGTTTATACCTATGCTTTCACCATTCCGAATACGGGATATATGGGCTATCCTCTTATCGGCGGCGTGTTCGGTGCGGCAATGCTTTTTGACTATATGATTTTCGTTATTCCGTTCAGTATTTATATTTATACCGTTGCGATGTATATGCTCAATCCCAAGCACGAGCTTAGCATAAAGGGAATATTCAATCCCTCCTTCATCGGCTTGCTTATCGGTGCCGTGTGGGGTATTTTAGAGATTCCTATGCCCAAGGTTGTGGGAAGTGTTCTTGACGGTGCGTCAAGCTGTCTCGGACCGCTTGCAATGCTTCTGACGGGCTTTGTTCTTTCACGCCGTCCCGTAAAGGAGCTTGTCAAAAATCCCAAAATGTATATTGCATCCCTTTTGAGACTCGTCGTTTTTCCAATCGTCTTTACGGCAATCCGCTGGCTACTCGGTGCTGATGATTATACGCTCCTGCTCGCGGCTCTCACCCTTTCTCTTCCTATGGGGCTTAACAATATAGTTTTCCCCGAGGCTTTCGGCGGAGATAGCTATACGGGCGCTCAATCCTGCTTCGTCTGTAACGTGCTCGGCTTCTTCCTCGTTCCCGTAACCTTTTCGGTTATTACCTCTATATTCGGTTAAAATAATGGCGTACCCGACAAAAATCGGGTACGCCTTTTTTCACTAAGGAGGTGAAAAAAACTCTCTGAGGGTGATGTTGTATTTGTTTATACGTCGTGCTACAATATAGATAGAAAGAAGCGCGACTTTCAATAATTAATGAGAGGTATTTTTATGAAACTAAATATAGGAGATACAATAAAGAGATATCGTAAGGAAAGAGAGATAACACAAGAGGAGTTTGCTGAAATCCTCGGAGTATCCTGTCAGTCGGTTTCACGTTGGGAGAATAATTCCTGCTATCCTGACATTGAGCTTATTCCCACGATTGCCGCATTTTTCGGTATATCCACAGATAAGCTTATGGGTGTTGATGAAGCGGCAGAAAAGAAAGCGGTAGACAGGTATTTGAGTGATTTTCAAGCATCCATCAGTATTGGCAATATTGAAGAGTGTATCTGTATTGCACGTTCAGGAGTTGCAGAGTTCCCAAACAACTATGCTCTTTTGAATAAGCTGATGTATGCTTTGTTTATTGCGGGTGACGATACAGGAAACATTCCTGACTGGAAAGATAATCGAATAAAATATGATACTGAAATTGTAGCGCTCGGTGAGCGTATCATCAAGTATTGTCCTGATACGGATATTAAATACGATGCGACCGAACGGCTTGCATTTCACCACTGCGAAATGGGTAGAAAAAACATTGGACGTTCTATTTATGAAACCCTCCCGTCTATATATCATTGCAAGGAATGGGACATTTGGTGGAGCTTAGCAGAGGAAGAGAAATTGCCTTATACAAGGAAATTTATACTTGATTCTTATTGTGCTTTGGATGAAGCTCTTTGGCGCTTGATGGATCTGATTCCTGCCGAAGATACCGTTAAAGTATTTGAAAAAATATTCCTATTAGATAATTTGATATATGATGACTCTTTGGCTGATCAAACTTGGAGCAACACCAGATACTATTGCTTTTACGCAAAGTGCTTGATTCAATTGAATCGCTTCGATGAAGCAATCAAGCAGCTTGAGCTTTCTGTAAAATCTGCAATTGCATTTGATAACCGCCCCGAAGAAATAAAGACAAACTCCTTGTTATTGGGAGAAAGAGTTCACAAAAGAACAGACTTTGAAACTGCCGATTCACGCTCACTTCGTGAGATACTCCGCGATACATGGCTCACCGACAAGGTATTTGATGACATAAGAGATACCGAAAAATTTAAAGAAATTTTGGAGCAATTGAGTTAATATTTCAGCCCCGCTTCGTGCGGGGCATTTTCTTTAGTTATATACCACACTCAACTAATATTAGAAAAATTCTCTCCAAATGAGTTATTGTGTTCGATGACCAATGTGATACAATGGTAATAGGATAAATGCTGATCCAAAACACTTTGGAGGAACAATTATGATTAGACTCGGAGAAAAAATCAAATCGTTAAGAAAACAGAAAAATATATCTCAAGAAGTATTTGCGAGCTACCTTGGAGTATCGTTTCAAGCCGTTTCAAAATGGGAAAACGGAAATACAATGCCTGATGTAACTATGATTCCAGCTATTGCTTCTTTTTTCGGTGTTTCTACCGACGAGCTTTTTGATTTTAATTTGTTTGAAACACAAAAGCAGGTTGAAGCTATTTGTCATAATGCATACAAATACCGTTGCACGGATAGGGAAAAATCGGAACGTATTTTGCGTGACGGATTGCAGAGGTTTCCAGGGAATGACGTTATTTTGAACAATTTGCTCTATACTTTAGATTATAAAACAAGAGCAGATGAGGTAATCACTCTTTGCAAAACCCTCATTGAATCTACCAAGGATGATTCGGTGAAATATGATGCCTGTCGCATTCTTGCATCGTGCTATAAGGAAAACGGTCAGAGTGATTTGATCAGACCGACTCTTGAGCTTATACCTGAGATTTATTTTACAAAGCTTAAGCTTATGGCGTCTTTATTAGATGGCGAAGATAGCTATGAGGCAGCTCAAAAGCAAAAGTATATTTCTGCCGAAGATTTGATTGATGTGCTGATTATTGCGGGTAAATATTTGAGAGACAATGGAGAAATCGAAAAGGCAGATACTCAATTCAGAATAGTTCAAAAGGTGATAGACGCATTTGCCGACGATTTTATCGAAGATAGGTGGTTCAGTGAGAGTGTGTATACCGCGGAACAACGAAAGGAAATTGAACAACTATTGTGCAAATAATATGTTGCCCATCTTCAGTGGATTGAAATTTTTGTCCGTATAACTGAAGCGTTGGTT
>JAFYTG010000127.1 GCA_017558945.1 Clostridia bacterium | reverse complement strand
TTGGAAAAACACTCTCAAAAAATCCTCCACCAAGAATAAATCTATAAAGGAAAAGAAAGCAAAGGAGGTAGCGTAATGTTAGAGCTTATTGACGTAAGAAAAACCTTTAACGCAGGTACTATAAACGAGAAAAAAGCCCTTCAGGGCGTTAACCTTCATCTCAAGGAGGGCGACTTCGTAACCGTAATCGGCGGTAACGGTGCAGGTAAATCCACCGTACTCAACGCAATTGCGGGCGTATGGCCCATTGACTCGGGTATGATAAAGATTGACGGAGTTGACGTGGCTCACCTCTCCGAGCATCAGCGTGCGAAATTCCTCGGCAGAGTTTTTCAGGACCCTATGATGGGTACTGCGGCAACCATGGAGATTGAGGAAAACCTCGCAATCGCCGCAAGACGTGGCAAGCGCCGTACACTCAGATGGCGTATCAGCGCCAAGGAGCGTGCCGAATACCGTCAGGCTCTCGCAACACTTGAGCTTGGACTTGAGGACAGAATGACCGCAAAGGTCGGACTTCTCTCGGGAGGTCAGAGACAAGCGGTAACACTTCTTATGGCTACCATCCAAAAGCCCAAGGTACTCCTCCTCGACGAGCATACAGCGGCTCTTGACCCTAAAACCGCAGACAAGGTATTGAAGCTTTCGGAAAAGATTATTTCGGAAAACAACCTCACAGCCCTTATGGTTACCCATAATATGCAGAATGCCATCGACTACGGCAACAGACTTATTATGATGAATAACGGACAGATAATTCTCGACGTTTCGGGCGAGGAAAAGAAGTCTCTCACGGTTGATATGCTTCTCAAAAAGTTCAGTGAAATAAGCGGTACGGGCTTTGCAAATGACCGAGCACTTTTAAGCTGATAACGTAATATGAATACAAAAAGACGAAGAATTTTCTCTTCGTCTTTTTTATTGTGTTATGTTTTTTAGTATTACGTTTTGTGAGTCACAATGCAGTATTGAACAAATTTACGATGTCCCAAGTATTATCCTCAGAGTACTCGAGCTCCTCGGATATTATTCTTGCAAGTCCGTAAATATCATCTGCACCCGTAGAAGCAAGTGAGGAAAGAAGCCGCTCACAAAAGAGCGCAAAGCCAAGTGATGCCCTGAAGCCGTCGTAGTCAAGGGCGCTTCCGCAATGACGGAAAACGAAATAAGCAAGGGCTCTTTCAAGATATTTTTCATATTTTTCGTCGGTCACGGTGTCCGACGAATAGAAGCGAAACAAATCCCGATGAGACTCGTTGAGATACTCAAGCGAGTCAATCACGCTCCGCCACTCATCATCCGAAAGCTGTGAAGGTGATATGTAAAACTCCTCATAAAGCATTTGGAGTCTGTCCTTGTACGGAGCACTCTCCGAGAGTATTGAATATACTCGGTCGCGGTATGACACCGCATCAAAATCATCAGGGGTATAATCCTCGCCGTCATCCTCAAGCTCAACAACCCGATATCCCTCGGAGGTGAGTATTATACGGCAAGCCTCCTCACAAGACATACCGACGCCCACCTCAAGTCCATTTGAGGTATAATTATAAAATCTCGGATGCTCACGGCAGATATCACAAAGATATTCATCTCCAAGCTCACATATTATACGGCAAAGACCGTTTGAAGCAAGGTGAGGGCATCTTTCGTTTTCGGCAAGCCTGAAATGAGGGGTATTATCAAAATCAATGCTTTTAAGAATCTCACCGCCGTATCCGTTTTTTAACGCCTTGTAAACATCTACGGTATCGGGGTCTATATCTATCTCCCATCCGATACAGCAGGAATGACGGCACTTATCGGCAATACACCTAAAGCTCTTATAATATTCGGGAGCAAAAAGCTTCATATCAAAACTCGTAAAGCTTGACGTCAACGAGATGTCTGTGAGAATCAGCCGAGCCGTCAATCTTATCAAGAAGGAATCGGAGTGCGGTATCAGCCCAACCGTTACCCGTCATACCCACACTTGAATGATGGCAAGGGATATGCAGATGAGTATTGACCGCATCAAAGCCTATAACGTAAACGCTTCTCGGCACAAGTGTCATTATTTCAAAGGCAATATAGTCGGAAAAGGCAACGATGCTGTCAAATTCAACTCCGCTTGCAACAAGCCCATCGTAAGCCTTACGGGTAAGGTCTCCCTTGGGAGTGGTCTCAAAAAAGTGCTTATCTGTCAGCTCAACTCCAACCTCCGAAAATGCAGAGCAAAGTCCCTTGAAGCGTTGAACGCTCGTCTCGATATACTTGTAAGCGCCGATGTAAACGGGCTTGCGACAGCCCTTGGAAATAAGCCATTCTCCCGCCAGCCTGCCTCCCTTTTCGTCGTCGGCGCAAACGTAGTCGGAATCGCCCTCGGCAAAGCTTCGACCTATTAAAACGTAGGGTATTTCCACCGTCTGTAAAAATCTAATGTTATCCCTCGACCGCTGCGACGGACAGATAAGAATTCCGTCAACGTTTCTTGAGCAAGCCGTGACGATAGCGTTATATTCCGCACTCTCGTCCTCGTCGGTGTTAAGAATTATGGCGGTATAATTATTCTCCTTAAGCTTCTGCTCGATAAGCTTTATCTGAAATGCAATATGAGGGTTTGAAATATCGGGAACGATTATAGCAATGGTGTTCGACCTGCCCGAGCGAAGCGATGCGGCAGAGGTGTTGGGTATATATCCCATATCCTTTGCGGCGGCAAGAACTCTGTCACGGGTCTTGGGTGAAATATCGTCTATTCCGTTAAGCACGTGAGAAACGGTGCCAACGGTTACGCCAAGCCTTTGCGCAATATCCTTAAGGGTGATTTTTTTCATAAAATACCTTGATTTATTAAATTAATTTATATATTATATATTAT
>JAFYTG010000126.1 GCA_017558945.1 Clostridia bacterium | reverse complement strand
CTCGGTCGTTTCAACTCCAATGTTGGAGTTGTTTACAATAGCGGTCATTTTAATTCCGCAAGCGCCCTCTATTTCCTGAAGTACCTCGAAGGCTTCCTCGGCGGTCTTGGTCAATGGTCTGTAAAAGTTTGCAACGAATACAGCCTCGTAATCCTTTTCCTCAAGCAGATAAGGAGTGTACCGTCCGAGAGCGTAAGCACCTCTGTCATCACCACCGATGTCCATAACGGCAACAGTAGTCTTATCCTGAACAAGTCCGTATACCTCGGGCGGAAGAGCGGGAAGGTCAACGTTTGTGTTAGCAAAGGGGAGGGAGATAACCTTTATACCTGCCTCTGTAAGCTCTGCTTCGCTGTCTTTCGTTCGGAAATATGGATTTACTATATCAATATCGGCAATTGCAACCTTGTCAAATTGCTTCTTGAGATGCAATGCGTAATTGATTGCGATGTTCGTTTTTCCGCTTCCGTAATGACCGAACAATAACGTTATTCTTTTCATAGCTTGTTTCTCTGAATCTTTCCTGTTGCGGTCTTGGGAAGCTCGTCGCGGAATACGACGATTCTTGGGTACTTGTAAGGAGCTGTACGCTTCTTTACGTAGTCCTGAATTTCTTTTTTGAGTTCGTCAGTTGCTTCGGTGTCCTTGGTGAGCACGATGCTTGCCTTTACGACCTGACCTCTTACCTCGTCGGGTTCTGCCGATACACCGCACTCAAGCACGTAGGGAAGCTCCATAATAACGCTCTCAATTTCGAAGGGACCGATGCGGTAGCCGGATGACTTAATAACGTCGTCAACACGTCCAACGAACCAGTAAAAACCATTTTCATCACGCCAAGCGGTATCGCCTGTGTGATAGTATCCGTCGTGAATTGCTTCCTTAGTTTTTTCTTCGTCGTTGTAGTAGCCACAGAATAATCCGCAAGGAAATCCGTTCTGTACGTTAATACAGATTTCGCCCGCCTCACCGTCGGGAACGGGATTGCCGTCTGCGTCAAGCAACGTAACGTCGTATATGGGCGCAGGCTTACCCATTGAGCCAATCTTGTGAGATGCTCCGGTAAGGTTACCAATTATCATAGTGCTTTCCGACTGACCGAAGCCTTCAAGTATCTGAAGTCCCGTAGCCTTTTCAAATTGACGGTAAACCTCAGGGTTTAATGCTTCTCCGGCGGTTGTCATATGACGAACGGATGAAAAGTCGTAGTTTGATAAATCCTGCTTTATCATCATTCTGAGCATCGTAGGCGGTGCACAGAAGGTGGTAATATGATATTTTGCAAACATTGGCATAATGTCTGCGGCATCAAAGCGGTCAAAGTCATATACGAAGGTTGCCGCTTCACAGAGCCATTGACCGTAAAGCTTACCCCACATCGCCTTAGCCCAGCCCGTATCCGAAATAGTGAAGTGCAGGCCGTCAGGGTCAACGTTATGCCAGTATTTTGCTGTATGGAAATGTCCGAGAACGTATTTGTGAGTATGAGTTGCAATCTTGGGATAGCCCGACGTTCCCGAGGTGAAGAACATAAGAAGGGGATCGTCACCGCAGGGAGAATCATCCGTTCTGTCAAAGTGAGAGGAGAAGAGGGGATATTCCTCGTCAAAGCTTCTCCATCCGTCACGCTGTCCGTTTACGATAAGCTTGTTTTTCAAGCCGTCGTAATTTTTGCAGGCAAGCTCTGCCTGATAAGCGGAGTCACCGTCAGCGGTACAGATAAGGGTTGTAATGCCTGCCTTTTGAAAACGGTATTCAAAGTCGTGCTCAACGAGCTGATTGGTTGCAGGAATAGCAATTGCACCAAGCTTGTTAAGACCGAGCATAGCGTACCAGAACTGATAATGACGCTTGAGAACGAGCATTACTCTGTCACCCTTCTTGATTCCGAGTGACTTAAAGTAGTTAGCACACTGTGCCGAAGCGCGCTTCATATCCTTAAATGTAATGCGCTTTTCGGTCTTATCACGTGATATATGAAGCATTGCAAGCTTGTCGGGATTCTTTTCGGCAAGAGCGTCAACAAGGTCGAACGCAAAGTTGAACTTTTCGGTGTTCTTGAATTTGATTGAGGTAGGAGTTCCGTTCTCATTTTCCTCAACGTCGATGTAATTATTATAAATACGCTCTTTTTCCTGCTTATCCTCGAAGGGCTGAGATGAGATTGCAATTTCCTTTGCAGGCTCAAGCTCGGGAATAGGCTCGCCGGTGGGATTAAGAACGATAGCGTAGAAGATACAGTCAGCACCCTTAACCGCAATCATACCGTGAGGAGCGGAGGAGTCGAAATAAATACTGTCACCGGGGCCGAGGATTTCTCTGTGGTCGCCCACCTGAACGAGCAGATGTCCCTCAACGACGAGGTCAAGCTCCTGACCTGCGTGAGTGGTAAGCTCAATATCGCGGTGTTCTGCATCCTTATCGTAAACGCTTCTTACATAAAGAGGCTCTGCGATTCTGTTCTGAAAGGCATAGGCAAGGTTGTAGTAAACCATACCGTGTGCCTGAGCAATCTTCTGACCTGCGCCCTTACGGGTAACAGTATAGGAATTAAGCTTAGGGCTGTATCCCTCAATGATATCGGTTACGTTAACGTTGAATATAAGAGCACATCTGTAAATGAACGCGAAGTTCAAGTCACTTTCGCCATTTTCACACTTAAGATATTCCTCAACGCTGAGGTCTGTCTTCTTTGCCATCTCCTCTGCGCTGATACCCTCAACCTCTCGCAGAAGTGCAATTCTTGATGCGATATTCCGTATCGTGTAATCGAGACCTGTGATTTTTTGTTCCATTAGAATTACTCCTTTCGGGGACGAAAAAACACTCGTCCCAAAGATGTTCTTTGAGACGAGTGAGAAAATCAACACCCGCGGTACCACTCAAATTGCAGTTGTACTGCCACTCAGGTTCTATCAAACCGTACACATTAACGCAGTGATCACGAAGAGGTTCTACTCGCAAACGCTTTCTTCCTCTCAGCTCAGAAGCTACAAAAACGAAACTGTGTCAAATGGCTCGCACCAACCGCCATCTCTCTGTAAGGCATATTTCGAAATTCTCTTCGTCGAGGCTTTATAGAGTAAGTATATCACATCTTTGATGTGTTGTCAATTGTTTTTTTGAAAAATTATAGCTTGTTACGTTGGATTTTGCCGCTTATTGTCTTGGGAAGCTCGTCGCGGAATACAACGACTCTTGGATACTTATAAGGTGCGGTATGCTCCTTGACGTAGTTCTGTATTTCCTTCTTGAGCTCTTCAGAGGGTTGTGTTCCCTTAGTAAGAACGATGCTTGCCTTAACGATCTGTCCTCTTATCTCGTCAGGCTCTGCGGATACACCGCATTCAAGAACGTAGGGAAGCTCCATAATAACGCTTTCAATCTCAAAGGGACCGATGCGGTAGCCCGATGACTTGATGACATCGTCAACGCGTCCGACAAACCAATAGAAGCCGTCCTCGTCACGCCAAGCGGTATCGCCTGTGTGATAGTAGCCGTCGTGCATAACCTCGTTTGTCTTTTCCTCGTTTCTGTAATATCCCTTGAAGAGACCGCAGGGAACCTTGTCGCTGATTCTGACGACGATTTCACCAACCTCACCGTCGGGAACGGGATTGCCGTCGGAGTCAAGAAGGTCAACGTCATAAAGTGGAACGGGTTTACCCATAGAACCTATCTTATGTGTATTGCCCATAAGGTTGGCAATTGTAAGAGTAAGCTCGGTTTGTCCGAAGCCTTCCATTATCTGAAGTCCTGTGATTGCCTCAAATTGCTTGTAAACCTCGGGGTTGAGTGCTTCTCCCGCTGTCGTCATATGAACGATAGAGGAGAGGTCGTACTTTGAGATATCCTCTTTTATCATCATACGGAGCATTGTAGGAGGTGCGCAGAAGGTTGTAATATTGTATTTTGCGAACATTGGGAGGAGGTCTGCCGCATCAAAACGGTCAAAGTCATATGTGAATACTGCACTTTCGCAGAGCCACTGACCGTAGAGCTTGCCCCAGAGAGCTTTACCCCATCCTGTATCGGAAATGGTAAGATGAACACCGTCCTCACATACACCGTGCCAGTATTTCGCGGTGATGTAATGACCGAGTGCGTACTTGTAATTGTGAGCCGCAATCTTGGGGTATCCTGTCGTTCCCGATGTGAAGAACATAAGCATTGTATCATCACCGCAGGGCGAATCCTCGGTTCTGTCAAAATGGGTGCTGAAGAGTGAGTACTCCTCGTCATAGCACTTCCATCCGTCACGAGTGCCGCCAACGAGTATCTTAGCGCTGAGAGGCGTTTCACAGGTCTTGTCTGCAAGGTCAACCTGTTCAGCTACGTTTCCGTCTGCGGTACAGATGATTGCGGAAACGCCTGCTGCGTTGAAGCGGTATTCAAAGTCGTGAGCAAGAAGCTGATTAGTAGCGGGAATTGCGATTGCTCCAAGCTTGTGAAGGGCTACTATTGCATACCAGAACTGGTAGTGACGCTTGAGAACGAGCATTACTCTGTCGCCCTTCTTGATGCCGAGAGACTTGAAGTAGTTTGCACACTGGTTGGAATGTCTCTTGATATCCTTGAAGGTCAAGCGCCTTTCTGTCTTGTTTTTGTCAAGGTGAATCATTGCCAGCTTATCTGGATTCTTGTCCGCAATGGCGTCAACAACGTCAAATCCAAAGTTGAACTTGTCCTCGTTCTGAAAATCAATCTTTTGAAGAGCGCCGTTTTCATCCTCTTCGGTGATGATGAATTTGTTGCTGACCCAATCCTTGGAGTTGTTCTTCGTAGGCATAAGGGTCTTTATTGCAGAGGCATCCTTTTCCTCTTCGCCCGGAAGAACGACTGCGATAAAGTGACAGTCCTCGCCGTTAACGGCAATCATACCGTGAGGAGTAGAGCTGTTGTAGTATATAGAGTCGCCCTCTCTGAGCACCTCAATGTTATCACCGATTTGTATGCGAAGACTACCGCTCATAATGTAGTCAAATTCCTGACCCGAGTGGGTTGCAAGATTTATAGGCTTGTTCTGAAGCTCGGGCTTGTATTCGTAATGAACGTAATAAGGCTCGGCAATTTTCTTTCTGAACATAGGAGCAAGGTTTTCGATTTCAATACCGTCTTCCTTGGCGGTATCTCGACCCTCGCCCTTGCGTGTTAATGTGTAGGATGAAAGCTTTGCGCTTCGACCCTCAAGAAGCTCGTTGAGCTCAATGCCAAAGCAAAGTGCACACTTATGAATAAAGGAGAAGGGGAGATCAATTTCAGCAAGCTCGTATGCCTTGTAATTCTCAAGCGAAACCTCGGTGTTTACCGCCATTTCCTCCTGAGTCATTCCAAGAACCTCTCGCATTTCACGGATACGGGAAGCAATCTCGTTGACTTGTGTCATGGTTTGTGTACTCATTTGCGTACTCCTTTCAAAAAAACAAAATACTCGTCTCAAGAAAAATACTTGAGACGAGTATGAATAAACTTATCATGCCCGCGGTACCACTCAAATTGCAGTAATACTGCCACTCAGGTTCCAATAAACCTTATGCATTAACGCAGCAATCACGAAAGCCCCTACTTGAGTTCAAGGCTTCAGCTCGGAAGTGATGGGAAATAAAGCTCGTTTCTATCGGGATTACACCGTCCCCGACTCTCTGTAAGGCGTTTGCCGAATTTCCGTCTTCGTCATAGCTTTTATGCGTGTATTATAAACCATCAAAAATGATTTGTCAATAGTTTTTTAAGATTTTTTGTCGAGACCTAAAATTTTTATGGATTCGTCTCTCATTTTATATTTGAGTATTTTTCCTGCCGCATTCATTGGGAAGGTTTCAACAAAATGGAAGTATCTTGGAACCTTGTGACGAGCAATATGTGAGTTGCCGAATTCCCTCATTTCATCCTCGGTGGCACTTTCTCCATCGTGGAAGATTATCCAGGCACAAGCCTCCTCGCCGTAACGCTCGTCGGGTACACCGACAACCTGAACGTCACGTACCTTGGGATGTGTGAGATAAAACTCCTCAATTTCTCTGGGATAGAGGTTTTCTCCGCCTCTGATTATCATATCCTTGAGTCTTCCCGTAACCTTGTAATAGCCATCGGGGGTTCTGCAACAGATGTCACCCGAGTGGAGCCATCCGTCCTCGTCGATTGCCTGAGCCGTTGCCTTTGGCATCTTGTAGTAGCCCTTCATTATGTTAAAGCCGCGTGCAACAAACTCACCGTTTTCGCCGTCGGGAAGCTCAAGCCCTGTTTCGGGGTCAATAATCTTACACTCAACACCGGGGAAGGCACTTCCTACGGTTTCAACTCTGTGGTCAATATCCTCGTTTACTTCGCCCATAGTACATCCGGGGGATGCTTCTGTTTGTCCGTAAACGCTGATGATTTCGGTCATGTTCATTTCTGCCGCTGCGCGCCTCATAAGGTCTGCGGGGCAGTTAGCACCTGCCATAATACCTGTACGGATGTGAGAGAAATCCGTCTTTGCAAAGTCAGCGTGATTAAACATTGCAATAAACATTGTCGGAACACCGTTGAAGCAGGTTATCTTCTCCTGAGTAACGCACGCAAGAGAAGATTTGGGCGAGAAATAGGGAAGAGGTGAGAGTGTTACACCGTGAGTCATTGATGACGTCATTGAAAGCACCATTCCGAAGCAATGGAACATAGGCACTTGAATCATCATTCTGTCTGCGGTGGAGAGGTCCATTCTGTCACCGATTATCTTACCGTTGTTAACAATGTTGGAATGGGTAAGCATAACGCCCTTGGGAAATCCCGTAGTGCCTGATGTGTACTGCATATTACATACGTCACCGGGACGAACAAGCGAAGCTCTGCGACGTACCTCCTCAAGCGGTACGCTGTCTGCTCTGTCCATCATTTCCTTCCATTCAAGACAGCCCTTCATAGAGAAGCCTACGGTTACGATGTTACGAAGCAAGGGGAGATTCTTTGAGTAGAGAGGCTTACCGGGAACGGTCGTTTCAAGCTCAGGACAAAGCTCCTCCATTATTTCCTTGTAATTCGTATCCTTTGAGGATTCTATCATAACGAGCGTATGGGTATCTGATTGCTTTAGCAGATATTCAATTTCGTGAATCTTATACGCTGTGTTAACCGTTACGAGAACTGCACCGATTTTTACGGTTGCCCAGAAGGTTATAAACCATTCGGGAACGTTGGTTGCCCAAAGTGCTACGTGTGAGCCTGCCTTTACGCCGAGAGAAATAAGTGCTGCAGCAGTTCTGTCAACGTCACGTCGGAATTCTGCGTATGTTCTGGTGTAGTCAAGCGTTGTATATTTGAATGCATACTGGTCGGGATAACGCTCTGCCATACAGTCGAGCACCTGAGAGAAGGTCATATCGACCGTGTCAAATTTTTTCCAAGGGAACGTACCCGTTTTTGCTCTGTTATAGTAAAGCTCACCGGTCTTTTTGTTGTCTCCGCAGGTGGATGCAAGATAGTTTGTAAAGTGAGTAAGAACTATGTCCGCATCGTCAATCTCATCATTCCACAAAGCTTCGACAAAGCCCTCAAAATTGAGAGAGCGAAGCGCATCCATTACGCTTTTTATGGGAAGGTCACCTTCACCGATGAGAACCTTTACGCCGTTTTTGGCATCACCAAGCTTGACGTATTGGATATATGCACCGAGATTTACAATCGTGTCCTCTGCGCTTTCTCCTTCGTCGAAATATGTAGCACGAACGTTCCAAGCCCCACCTAATACTACCGAGCCGAAGTGAGTTATAATATCCGAAAGATTCTTTGTATTAGCAAGATAGCCTCTGGTTTCAAAAAGAATGCTTACGTCATTTTCTTCGGCGGTTTTGATTGCAGGAACAAGGACCTTTTCGAGTATTGAATATTCAGGGTGCTCGTCAATATGAACAATGACGTTTGAAATTCCCGCATTGGAAGCAAGTCTTACGTATTTTGCAATTGTTTCCGCATCGGCGTTGGATGAATCAAGAGCCGCGGGATAATTAAGAGCAGATATCTGAAGACCTCTGTTATGAAGCTTACGCCTTGCATCAGCGAGGTTGGACTTGTTGAGAATGGAATCGAAATGCTCCTGTCTTTCCTTCAATGCATCGTATATTTCAAATCCCGAAAATCCGTAATCCCATGCAAGCTTACATAAATCGAGAAAGCTATCACGGTTAACGTTTTTCGTAGAAAAAACAAATTTCATTATTATTTCTCCTCAAAGACAATTTTGTTAACTGCGTTAATGAAAGCGCGTATACTCGCACTGATAATGTCTGTGGAAAGACCGTTGCCTGAATAAAGCTTGCCGTTACAACGAAGCTTTACAAGTGCAGAGCCAAGAGCCTCCTTGCCCTCGGTTACCGCTTCTATCTGGAAGGAGTCAAGCTCATAGTGATGACCGATACACTGCTCGATAGCACGGAATGCAGAGTCAATGGGACCGTTACCCGTACCAACACCTATAAGCTCCTCTCCGTCCTTTGTGAGAGTAACCCTTGCCATAGAAGTTGTAACGTCCGAGCTGTTTGCAAGGTAGCTTTCGAGGTGATAGGTTGAGGGAGTTTGCATTGCGAAGCTTGCGATAATTGCTTCAAGCTCCTTTGAACCGATAATGCCCTTCTTTGCACAAACCTTCTGGGTTTCGGTGTAAACTGTGCCAAGGTCTGCCTCTGAAAGCTCATAGCCTAATTCTTCAACGCACTTACAAACGTCGGTAAGAGTAGACGTGGAATTAAGAGCGATTTTTTCACTTCCGTCTTTTACCGAGTGTGTTAAAGATACGGGAGTTAGCTTTTTGGTAAGCTCCTTTATGTCGGTTGCAATCTTTTCACTTTGAAGGTTTACCGATGCGTCAAGCTTGTCTCCTCTTACTCTGATGATTTGTGCCAATGCATCTGTTTTGAGTGTGTCGTCTGAGCAAATTGTTGATTTGACACCGTCTGCTCCTGCTTCAATTGCCGCAACCGCACAAGCCGTTGCCATATTTATTGCGTTTGAGGTTTTTACGTAAACGTTAAGGCTGCAAGCCTCTTTGATTGTTTTTACAAGAGCTGCGAATTCATCGGGAAGGAAGAATCCGGCGTCATCCGAGAGGGTTACGGCATTTACTCCGTGTTCCTCCGCAGTCTTACAAGCTTTAATGAGAAATTCAACGTCCGCTCTTGTAGCATCAAGCGCGATAAATTCTACATCCTTACATCTTGCCTTCGCTTCGGTAACAAGAGTTGTGAGGCAGGAAAGCATCTTATCCTCTTTCATATGGTAAAGATATTCCATCTGAACGGTTGATACGGGAAGAATTACCTGAAGGCAGGGCTTTACCGCATCCTTAATACATTCCCACGCCATATTGAGCGCATCAACGGTTACGCCTGCAGGAATACATATTTTGGAATTTTTAAGAGAGGTCGCAATAGTTCTGTAAACGATTGAATCCTCCTTTGGCTTTTTGATTTCGTCAAGCTCAACGGCATCCGCGCCGAAATTCTCGATTCCCGAGGCAATGGCAGTTTTTTCGCGGAATAAGAATGAGCTCTTTCTTTCCTCGGAGAGCTTTCTTAAGGTAAAGTCTGCAACGTAAATCTTCTTCATTTTATTTCTCCTTGTAAACAAAAAAATCCGCAGGAATAAATTCCTGCGGGATGATTAACAAATTAACCACGGTACCACCCGTATTGCTATAAAATAGCCACTCATAAAACTCTATCAAGTCTTTGATCTGTAACGGGATCTCCCGTGACCTCCTAAAGCAAAGCTTTTCAGAAATCCAACTCCGATACGAGACGGCTACTCGGGTCTTTACCGTCTCGCACCGGCGACGGCTCTCTGGGAAAGATTTACCGAATGACCTAATATCATCACAGTTTTTAATTGATGTCGGAATTATATAATATTATTTTTGATTTGTCAAGAGTTTTTTGCGATTTTCTGTGATTTTTATAACGTGCTCCATAGTAAAACGCCTTACGTTCTTGAACGAATATGTAAAATTCTTCTGCCCGACGCAGACCTTTATTCTTGACCCTCGTTTTAAAAGCTTTATGCCGTTGTACTCAAAGCCGTCGTATATGTCGGATATTACGTCGTTGAGACCGAGGTGAAGAATGTATTCTTCAACCGTTTTACAGTAAAGCTCGCTTGTGTATTTTGCGTTATGTAAAAGATAGCTGCTTGTCCTTAAAAAGACCTTGGGACTCTTTTCACGGATTATGATTTGAGGAGACAGGCGCTTCCATCGTTCAACTTCAAATCTCATATACATCTCACTTGACGACGAGTGTATTTCCAATATCTCTGAGCGTTTTACCTGCTTGGCTTCGGTTATTATTCCGTAGTATGTAATTCCGTTAGTGTCGGTTTCAAGGTTAAACAGATGCTTCGACTGATAAAGTGCCACATATTCGATTCCTTCAGACGTGATTAGCTGATTCATCGGTATGTGATAAAAATTTTTTGAGAGATTTACGGGTAATTGCTCACGCCTTCTGACAGTACCGACAAGAACGTTTCTCTTTTCGATTTCGCTTGCCGCCGCAATAACCTCGGGGTATTCCTCCTCAAGCTTGAAGATTACGGGATGACGCAAACGATAAAGCCATTCGCGTATTTTTGAAAGCACTTCTTTTATAAAACTCATTTTTTCTTTTTCCTTTTTCTCTCTTGAGATAATGATAACACATCTGTCGGATTTTGTAAATATAAAAAAGAACTTGCAACAAACGGCAATTTATACTATAATGTACCTATACGGATATACGAGGGGTAAGAATATGATTGAAATAAAAATCGCGGGAACCTTTGACTTTTCAGTAATTGCTGAAAATGACAAGCATATATCAAAGCCTATGCTTGAAAAAAAGCTTTCCGACGGTGAAATAATCGTGGCACAGCTTGACGGAGTTTTTTTAGGCTGGCTCAGGTTTTCGTACTTTTGGGACGAGATACCGTTTATAAATATGCTGGGAGTTGTCGAAGCGTACAGAGGGCACGGAATAGGAAGGCTTTTGGTCGAAGAGTGGGAAGGGCAGATGAGAGATAAAGGATATAGCAAGGTTATGACCTCCACTCTTGAAAACGAAACCGCTCAGCATTTTTACCGAAAGCTCGGTTATCGCGACCTCGGTAAATTTTCGCCGTTTGAAAATGAATTTGAATTGATAATGGGGAAGGAATTATGAGGCTGTTATTTTCTGCATTAACAAAGCTTATAATTGGATTTTTTCTTATCAGCTTATTATTGTTTATACCTGCGGGCACAATGCTGTATTTTAATGCGTGGCTGTTTATCGGACTATTGTTTGCACCTATGACGTTATTGGGGTGTGTTCTTTTCTTCAAAGCACCGAGTCTTCTTGAAAAAAGACTTAACCGCAATGAAAAGGAAAACACGCAAAAGCTGGTTGTAGCAATATCAGGAATATTATTTTTGTTGAGCTTTACAGCCGCCGGTCTTGATTTCCGTTTTGAAATATCGAGAGTACCGCTGTGGCTTGTTGCTCTGTCCTCTGTTGTGTTTCTCGCATCATATCTTCTTTACGCAGAGGTAATGCGTGAAAACGCATATCTTTCACGCACCGTTGAGGTGCAGAAAAATCAAAGGGTTATAGATACGGGTGTCTACGGAGTCGTAAGACATCCTATGTATTTTGCAACCGTCTTTATGTTTCTGTCAATGCCGTTAATTCTCGGCTCGTTCTTATCTCTTGTTTTTCTTTTGCCGTATCCCTTTGTTATTGTTGCAAGAATCAAAAACGAGGAAGACGTTTTAGAGCGAGAGCTTGATGGGTACGCTGAATATAAAAAGCGTGTAAGATACAGACTTATACCGTTTGTTTGGTGAGGTAATTATGTTTCGTAATCTTTCGAGAAAAAATAAAGAGATATCAAGAGAAGAATGTATTGAGCTTTTGACAAATGAGACAAGAGGAATACTTTCTGTTAACGGCGATAATGGTTACCCTTACGGAATGCCGATGAATCACTATTATAACGCCGACGACGGATGCATATATTTTCATTGCGGCAAAAGTGGTCACAGACTTGATTCGCTTAATAATTCTGACAAGGTGTCATTTTGTGTATGTGAAAAGGGCAGAAGGGAAGACGGGGAATGGGCATACGACGTGAGAAGCGTTATAGTTTTTGGCAGAGTTGAAATTGTAGCCTCTCTTGATATAATTGCCGATATTACGACGAAGCTGTGCTATAAGTTTACCGATGACGCTGAATACATAAAGGATGAAATAAAGAATCACGCAGACAAAACCTTACTCTTAAAGCTTGTGCCCGAGCATATATGCGGAAAGCGTGTAAAAGAGGCTTAAATGACTTTGAAATATTTTAAGGATAAAAAGCCGAATCACAAAAAGCTTATTGGTTACGGCTTTGTTGAATTTGATAACGGATATTTGCTTGAGAAAAGGATTTTCGACGGTGATATGTCCGTTACCGTCGAAATAAAAGATGAGACTATTAATACGACCGTGACTGATTTGCTGATGGAGGAGGAGTATGTGCTTCACAAAATCCCCGATGCGAAGGGGGAGTTTGTAGGCAGAGTGAGAGGGACTCTTGATGAGCTTCTTCTGGATATTTCCGAAAGGTGCTATGATTCAAGCGTGTTTGTTCAGTTTACGACTCTCGACGTCATTTCTCACGTTTTTGAATGCTACGGTGACAGACTTGAATTTTTATGGGAGACCTCACCCGATTGCGCGATATTCAGACGCAAGGATACGGGAAAATGGTATGGAGTAATTATGAAAGTACCGCTTTCAAGGTTTGGAATAAACGATGATACACCGTTTGAAATACTCAACCTACACGTCAGCGCGGACGAGATAGATAAAATAGTTGACGGGAAGCATATATTCTACGGCTACCATATGAATAAAAGACACTGGATATCGGTTTTGCTTGACGGCGTAACAGATTTCAATTATTTGAAGAAGCTGATATTCGACAGCTATCTTCTGGCCAAGAAAAAGTGAATATCGTTTTGGTTTTACGCCTTATTTGTCCAAGCAATAGTATAAATGTATTGATATAATCATATAAACTATATATCAAGAGGTGGATTATGTCTACAAAAATTTGGTACGACAAATACAATATTGGTTATGATAAAGTAGATAATCAGTGGATGCGTTCGTTACCACTCGGAAATGGCAGAGTAGCTGCGATGGTTTACGGCAATCCCGAGGTTGAGACGATTGAAATAAACGAGGAGTCTCTTTGGAGTGGTAGTCAACTTGAAGAGGAGTATGACATTTCCTCTGAGGATTTGTCAAATATAAGACGCCTTCTTTATGAAGGAAAATTTTACGAGGCAGAGCAGGCTTGTAAAAGGTCTCTTGTTGCAAATCCCACATCGGTTCGCTTTTTTGAAAGCTTCGGAGAAATCAAGATAGATTATTTTGACAAATCCCCCGTAAAGAATTACTACCGTGACCTTGAGCTATCCGAAGCAATAGCCCACGTTAGCTTCGATAAAAACGATACCCACGTTACGTCCGAGACCTTCATTTCAGCAAGGTATGATGTCCTCGT
>JAFYTG010000125.1 GCA_017558945.1 Clostridia bacterium | reverse complement strand
TCGAGGCGGTATCAACCTGACCGCGCCGCTTTTGCAGTTTCACTCGTGGCTACGCCACTCCTTCCACTTGCAAAAGCGTTTGACTGAACCTTTTACTTTTATTTTTTATTTTTTTAGTCTCACATCATTGACAATACTACATCCCCTCAAAATATTGACAATCGGGGATATTTATATTTACATTATGAAGAATATATGCTATACTATGATAAACTGTGATAAATATTTTCATTTAATCATAAAGGAGAATTTTGAAATGAAAAAGTATTACGATGCCGTAGAAAAGTATTCCGAGCTTATTCACAAATGTCACGAATACGTATGGGCTAACCCCGAAACGGGCTACAAGGAATACTAGACCTCCGCATATCTTGCCTCCGAGTTTGAAAAGCTCGGCTACAAGCTTACCTACGCCGAGGGAATCACGGGATTCATAACCGAAATTGACACGGGTCGCAAGGGACCTACTATCCTTGTACTCGGAGAGCTTGACTCCCTTATCTGTGCAGACCACCCCGAAGCCGATCCCGAAACGGGTGCGGTGCATTGCTGCGGTCACTCGGCACAGTGTGCAGCACTTCTCGGTCTCGCAGCCGCTCTTACCGAGCCTCATATTCTTGACAATATGTGCGGTAAGATAAGACTCTGTGCAGTACCCGCCGAGGAGCTTATCGAGATTGAATACAGAAAGAATCTTATTGCCGAGGGCAAAATATCATATATGGGCGGTAAGCCCGAATTCCTCAAGAGAGGACTTTTTGACGGCGTTGATATGGCATTTATGGTACACACCACCATTGCCGAAACCTACGTTGTCAAGAAAGCGTTCAGTGTCGGCTGCGTTGCCAAGAAGATAACCTTCAAGGGTCGCTCCTCTCACGCAGGAGGCTCTCCCTGGAACGGCATCAACGCTCTTTACGCCGCTAACCTCGGTCTCAACGCCGCAAACGCTCTCCGTGAGACCTTCAAGGAGCAGAACTACATCCGTTTCCATCCCATCATCACGGCAGGCGGTAACGCTGTTAATGCAATTCCCGACAGAGTCGTTATTGAAAGCTACGTAAGAGGTATCAGCTACGAGGCTATCAAGGATGCAAACGAGCGTATCAACCGCGCGCTTACGGGTGCGGCACTTTCAATGGGTGCAAACGTTGATATTGAGGATAGTCCCGGCTACTCTCCCGTTAACAACAACCATATGCTCGCAGACGTTGCGGTAAAGGCGTACAACGAAATATTCCCCGACGGTAAAATCGTTGTTTCCAACGTAGTTGGCACAGGCTCAACCGATATGGGTGACCTTTCCACCATTATGCCCATACTTCACCCCTATGCAAACGGCTCAACGGGCTTCTCTCACGGCTCAAACTACAAGGTTGAAAACGTGCAGACTGCTTGCGTTGACTCTGCAAAGTGGCAGCTTGCAATGCTTGACGTGCTTCTCCGTGACAACGGTGCGGAGGCAAAGAATATTCTCGACAACTTCACTCCATACTTCAAGAGCAAGGAGGAATACTTCGAGTATATGGACTCCTTCTCTCGCAGTGGAGACAGAATTGAATATTCCGACAACGGCGCAAGTGTAAAATTATAATTTTTTGTGTATTTTTATACACATTTATCCTTGACAAATCAGGGACTTTACTGTATAATAATGCATATTGTTTCGAAAATAATGCATAAATATTGATTTTATGCAAAATTTAATGCATAAACACATAAGGACTTGAATATGAAGAAGATTTTTATTGACGGAAGTGCAGGCACAACGGGTCTGCGCATCCGTGAAAGACTTGCCGAGAGGCAGGACATAGAGCTTATAACACTCTCCGAGGAAAAGCGCAAGGACACAGAAGCAAGACGCGAGGCGCTCAACACCTGCGACATTGCCTTTCTCTGTCTGCCCGATGCGGCGGCAATAGAGGCGGTATCTCTCGTTGAAAACCCGAGCGTTGCTATAATCGACACCTCAACGGCACACCGCACTAATCCCGATTGGACCTACGGCTTTCCTGAGCTTCAGGGACTTCGCGAGAAGCTTGCGGTATCCAAGAGAATTGCAAACCCTGGCTGTCACGCAAGCGGCTTCGTTGCACTTGTCAGCCCTCTTGTAAATGCGGGAATCATTGACAAAAGCGCAAAGCTCGTCTGCTTCTCCATCACGGGCTACTCGGGAGGAGGCAAGAAGATGATTGCGGAATACGAGGATGAGACAAGACCCGTCGGTCTTTCTTCTCCGAGACAGTACGCACTCTCTCAGGAGCATAAGCATCTCAAGGAGATGGCGGTAATATCGGGCATTGACACACCTCCCGTATTCTCCCCTATCGTTGCGGACTTTTACTCGGGTATGCAGGTGAGCATCGGACTCCACGCAAGTGAAATTTCGGGAAGCCTTGAGGATATCAGAAGGGTTTACGCCGAGGCATATTCGGGACCTATTGTAAAATACTGTGAGACACCGACGGATGACGGCTTCCTTGCGTCAAACGCCTTTTCGTTCAACGACGGAATGACAGTATCCGCTCTCGGTAATCAAGACAGAATTATGCTGACCTCACGCTTTGACAATCTCGGCAAGGGTGCAAGCGGTGCGGCGGTTCAAAATATGAATATACTGCTCGGGTGTGACGAAGCACTCGGACTTGTACTTTGACGGAGGATTTTATGAAAATTATAAACGGAAGCGTATGTGCCGCTAAAGGATTCCGTGCATCAGGAATTCACTGCGGAATACGCCGTAACCATTCAAAAAAGGATATAGCACTCATCGTGAGTGACGTTCCCGCATCTGCGGCGGCGCTTTACACCACCAATCTCGTCAAGGGCGCTCCCCTGACGGTTACTAAAAATCACATTTCCAACGGCATTGCTCAAGCGGTAATCTGCAACAGCGGTAACGCCAACACCTGCAACGCTAACGGAATTGAAATTGCAGAGCAAATGTCAGAGCTCGTTGCAAAGGCGGTAAACGTAAAGGCAGAGGACGTCATTGTTGCTTCAACGGGCGTTATAGGACAGCCTCTTGACATCACCCCTATTGCAAACGGAATGGCTCAGCTTGCATCCGAGCTTTCCTATGAGGGCAACGCTTCGGCGGCAACGGCAATTATGACCACCGACACCGTACCCAAGGAGGTAGCGGTTGAATTTGAGATAGGCGGTAAGGTTTGCCGTATGGGCGGTATTGCCAAGGGCAGCGGTATGATTCATCCCAATATGGCAACCATGCTCGTATTCATCACAACCGATGCAAAGATTGCTCCCGCGATGCTTGAAAAGGCGCTCAAGGCGGACGTTCCCGAGACCTTCAATATGGTAAGCGTTGACGGTGACACCTCCACCAACGATATGGTATCAATTCTTGCAAACGGTATGGCGGGCAACGATGAGATTACCTGCGAGGGTGAGGCTTTTGACACCTTTGCAAAGGCACTCAACACGGTAACCGTTGCGCTCTGTCAGATGATTGCAGGCGACGGAGAGGGTGCAACCAAGCTTCTTGAGGTGCATATCGACGGCGCATCCACCCACGAATCCGCAAAGAAGATTGCAAAGAGCATCATTTGTTCAAGCCTTGTAAAGACCGCAATGTTCGGTGCAGATGCAAACTGGGGCAGAATCCTCTGTGCCATTGGATATAGCGGTGAGCAGGTAGACGTGCTTGGCGTTGACGTATACTTCAAGTCCTGCAAGGGTGAGATTTGCGTATGTCAGAAGGGCGCAAGCATTGATTTCTCTGAGGAGAAGGCAAAGGAAATCCTTCTTGAAAAGGAGATTGAAATAATAGTTAAGCTTTCCGACGGTGACGGCAAGGCTACCGCATGGGGCTGTGACCTTACCTACGAATACGTTAAAATAAACGGAGATTACAGAACCTGATAAAATTGACCGCATTGATGCCGACCTCGGTGTCAATGCGTACAATTTTTTACAAGAAAGGAATTTTGATATGGAAGAAATGTTTTCTAACGCTCAGCGTGCCGAGGTATTAACTCAGGCACTTCCCTATATTCAGCGTTATTATGGAAAAACGATAGTTGTAAAGTACGGCGGAAACGCTATGATAAACGAGCACCTCAAGGAGCAGGTAATGGAGGACATTGTTCTCCTCTGGCTTGTCGGAATCAAGGTCGTGCTTGTTCACGGAGGCGGCCCCGAGATAAGCGAGACTATGGAAAAGCTCGGCAAGAAGTCCGAGTTCATTGACGGTCTCCGAGTGACCGACAAGGAGACTGTTGACATCGTACAAATGGTGCTTGCAGGAAAAGTAAACAAGACTCTTGTAAGCCTTATCGAAATGAAGGGCGGTCGCGCAATGGGTATCTGCGGTATGGACGGCAGACTCATTGAGGCAAGGTGCCGTGACGAGCGTCTCGGATACGTTGGCGAAATAACTAACGTAAACATCAAGCCTATCAACGACCTTCTCGAAAAGGGATATATTCCCATTGTATCGACTCTCGGAGTTGATGCCGAGGGAAACACCTACAACATCAATGCAGACACGGCGGCGGCGTACATCGCAGGAGCTCTTGAAGCGGAGCGTCTTATTATGATGACCGACATTGCAGGCGTGCTTCGTGACAAGGATGACCCGTCAACCCTCATTGCCGATATTACCATCGACGAGGCTCACAAGCTTCGCGAGGAGGGTATTATTTCGGGTGGTATGATTCCCAAAATCGACTGTTGCATAGAAGCAATCGACAAGGGAGTCAAAAACGTTATTATAATGGACGGCCGTGTACCTCACTCCATTCTTATGGAGCTTCTCACCGACGAGGGTAGCGGTACGATGGTTATGGGAGAAAGAAAATGAGCGACGTAATGCAAAACGATGCCTCCTTTGTGGCAGGCACATACAAGCGTTTTCCCGTTGAAATAGCCTCGGGCAAGGGCTCAGAGCTTTATTCACCCGAAGGAAAGCGTTATATAGATCTCGGCTCGGGTATCGGTGTTACCGCCTTCGGTATATCCGACGACGAATGGAAGAAGGCGGTCATTGATCAGCTCGACCTCGTTCAGCACACCTCGAACCTTTACTACACAAAGCCCTGCACCGACCTTGCAAAGCTTCTTTGCGAGCGTACGGGGATGAAGAAGGTATTCTTCTCAAACTCGGGTGCAGAAGCCAACGAGTGCGCAATCAAGGTTGCACGCAAGTGGGCAAGCGAAAACAAGGGCGATGAGTATTACACCATAATCACTCTCAAAAACGGATTTCACGGAAGAACGCTCACCACTCTTGCGGCAACGGGACAGGACCATTATCACGAGCTTTTTCAGCCCTTGACTCCCGGATTTGTACACGCAGACGCCAACGACCTTGAAAGCGTTAAGGCGCTTCTCTCCGCTCACAAGTGCGCCGCTATTATGATAGAGTGTATTCAGGGTGAGGGTGGCGTATTAACTCTCGACAAGGACTTCGTTCAGGGTCTTTCCGAGCTTGCAAAGGCGGAAAACGTGCTTCTGATAGTTGACGAGGTACAGACGGGTAACGGACGTACGGGCAAGCTTTACGCATATATGAACTACGATGTCACTCCCGATATCGTTTCCACCGCAAAGGGTCTTGGCGGAGGTCTTCCCATTGGCGCGGCTCTTCTCGGTGAAAGGGTTGAGAACGTGCTTGGCTTCGGTGACCACGGCTCGACATTCGGCGCAAATCCCGTTGCGTGCGCAGGTGCGGTTTCCATTCTTTCAAGGATTGACGATGCTCTTATCGAGGAGGTAAGAGTCAAGAGCGAGTACGTATTCAACGCCTTCAAGGACGTCGAGGGAGTTGAATATCTCTCGGGTATGGGTCTTATGATTGGTATCAAGACGGTTAAGCCTGCCTCCGAAATAGTCGCAAAATGCATCGAAAAGGGCGTTCTCTGTCTCACGGCAAAGGACAAAATTCGTCTTCTCCCCGCTTTGAATATTCCTATGGAGCTTCTTGAGGAAGCCGTTAAAATAATAAAATCCTGTATTTCTGAATAATTGACAAGAAAAGCCGAGCTTTTCGGAAAGGAACGAATATGAATTTCAAGAACAGAAGCTTTTTGAAGCTCCTTGACTATACTCCCGAGGAAATCGTAGCATTGATAGACCTCGCAGCCGACCTTAAAGCAAAGAAAAAGGCGGGTATTCCTCACAGACTTTGCGAGGGAAAGAGCATTGCTCTCGTTTTCGAAAAGAACAGTACACGCACCCGTTGTGCCTTTGAGGTAGCCTCTGCCGACCTTGGTATGCATCCCGTATTTCTCGACCCCTCTGCTTCACAGATGGGCAAGAAGGAGAGCATTGCCGACACGGCACGCGTACTCGGACGTATGTTCGACGCTATCGAATACCGAGGCTTCGAGCAGACCATAGTAGAGACTCTTGCACACTATGCAGGCGTGCCCGTTTATAACGGTCTTACGAACGAATTTCATCCCACGCAAATTCTTGCAGACTTTCTTACCATCCGTGAGCATTGCGGCTCACTCAAGGGCAAGAAGCTTGTATATATGGGCGATGCCCGTTACAATATGGGTAACTCCTTAATGGTAGGCTGTGCAAAGCTCGGAATGCATTTCGTGGCTTGCGCTCCTGCGAAGTATTTCCCCACTCCCGACCTCGTTGCAGAGTGTGAAGCTGTTGCCAAGGAAACGGGCGCCGTTCTTGAATTTATCGAGGAGCCTGCAAAGGCGGTTGTCGGTGCTGACGTTATCTACACTGACGTTTGGGTATCAATGGGTGAGCCCGAGGAGGTTTGGAAGGAGCGTATCGACGACCTTCTTCCCTATCAGGTCAACTCCGCTCTTATGACCGTCGCAGGTCCTCAGTGCCGCTTTATGCACTGTCTCCCCGCATTCCACGACCTTGAAACCGTTACGGGCAAAAAGATTTACGATGCCTTCGGTCTTGAGGCAATGGAGGTCACCAACGACGTGTTCGAAAGTGAACAGTCAATCGTATTCGACGAGGCTGAAAACCGTATGCACACCATCAAGGCGGTCATAGCCGCGACTCTCTCCGACGTGTTGAATTAAACGAAAAGTGCATCGCAGAAATACGATGCACTTTGATTTTTTAATTATAAAAGGGGACTTTTTGAAAAAAGTCCCCTTAAACCCTCAAAAACTTTTGTGGCTTAAAAAATGAATTGCCCTGAGTGGCAATTCATTTTTTGTTATTTACCGTCACGGCGTGTCAGAACGTACTCCACGCTTTTCAGAAGAACACCCTCTGACGTGGTAACTATCTCCACCTCATCCGTCAAGCTATACCTCTCTCTTATGTCCTTCGGGATAACTATCCGTCCGAGATTGTCTATTTCCTTTATTATTCCTATTTTTTCCATATGCATCCTCGCAAGTTTAAAGATTCTGAACTTTAACACAATATTATCACGGAAATATGTTAAAGTCAAGTAAATTCTCATCATTAGCACATTTTGGGCGGTGGTTTTATGAAAATTTACGATTTTAACGGCAAAAAGAACATCTGCGGTCAACGAATAAAGGATGCGAGAAAGGTACAAAAAGTATCTCAAAGTATGCTTGCCGCAAGATTACAAACCTTAGGAGTGAATATAGAAAGAGATAGCATAAGCAGAATCGAAATAGGAACTCGTTTCGTTGCCGACTTTGAACTTGTTGCACTCTGTAAAGCACTCAACGTAACACCCGAATACCTCTTGGGAATGGACGAGCAATGAATTAATGATGTTTGCTTTGCAAATGAAGCCTTCGGCGGCGATATAAATTCCTTCGGAATTTGCGATATATATTTACTCGGCTTTCTCCGAGTAAATATTCGATATGTTGCTGGCGCAACTCGATATGTTTCCCGTTGGGAAACGTTAAGGTAGAAAACCGCAAGCGGTTTTCAAAAAATATTATATATAATATTAGGGCTATATATAACCTGAATTGTTTTTTAGATTAGGTCTATATATAACCCTAAACTGTTTTTTGTGTTAGGTCTATATATAACCCTAAACTGTTTTTTGATTAGGTCTATATATAGCCCTACGCTGATTTTGAGATTAGGTCTATATATAACCCTAAACTGTTTTTTAGATTAGGTCTATATATAAC
>JAFYTG010000124.1 GCA_017558945.1 Clostridia bacterium | reverse complement strand
GGTTAAGGCACATCTTGAGGCAGGTCACCCCTTCGTTATCAGAATTCTTGCAAATGGTGATCCCGACAAGCGTCTCAAGTTTACCGACCTTGTAAAAGGAACTATCGATGTTCCCGAAAACGATGAGGATTTCGTTCTTCTCAAGAGCGACGGAATTCCAACATACCACTTTGCACACGCAGTAGACGATCACCTTATGGGAACAACCCACATCGTCAGAGGCGAAGAGTGGCTTCCCTCTCTTCCCAAGCACATCCAGCTCTTTAATTATCTTGGATTTAAGCTTCCGAAGTATATGCATATCTCCCAGATTATGCGTCTTGATGAGAACGGCAACAAGAAGAAGCTTAGTAAGCGCGATATGGGCGCAAATATGGACGATTACACCGAAATGGGCTATTGTCCTGAAGCGGTTTGCGAATACGTAATGACGCTCCTCAATTCAAACTATGAAGAGTGGCATATGCAGAATCCCGAAAAGCCCTATACCGACTTCCCCTTCAACATCAAGAAGATGTCTGTTTCGGGATGTCTGTTTGATTTCGAGAAATTGAACGATGTTTCTAAGAACATCATTTCAAGAATGACTGCTGATGAAGTTTACACCAAGGTTCTGTCATGGGCAGAAAGGTTTGATCCCGATTTCGCTTCCGAGCTTAAAAATGCTCCCGAAATGTCAAAGGCAGTGCTTGCTATAGGCAGAGGCGGAAAGAAGCCGAGAAAGGATCTGACAACCTGGCGTGATGCCAAGCCCTATATGGGATTCTTCTTCGATAATCTCTTTAATATCGATGACGCATATCCCGAAAAGTTTGAAACATCCGACATAAAGGCAACTCTTGAAGCATTCATTGCATCCTACGATCAAAATGATGATATGAACGTATGGTTTGAGAAGGTAAAGGCAATTTCCGATTCGCTCGGATATGCTTCGGATATGAAGGCGTATAAGGCTGATCCGGATGCATTCAAGGGTAACGTTGCAGACATCAGTATGTTCATTCGTGTTGCGGTTACAGGTAAGATGAATTCCCCCGACCTTTATACCGTTATGCACATCCTTGGTAAGGATGTGGTCATCAGTAGGATCAACAATATGATAAATTCACTCTAATAAACAGGAGAGAATAAAAATGGAAGAGCTTTTTAAAACAGACAATAATTTTATCCACGACATAATCGACGCAGACCTTGCGGAGGGTGTAAACGACACAGTTCACACGCGTTTCCCGCCTGAGCCTAACGGTTACCTCCACATCGGCTCCGCAAAGGCAATTTACATCAACTATTCCACAGCAAAAAAGTATGGCGGTAAGTTTAATCTCCGTTACGATGACACCAATCCCGCAAAGGAGGACAACGAGTACGTTGAGTCCATCTACGAGGATCTCACTTGGCTCGGTGCAACTCCCGACGGAGGCGTTTTCTACGGATCAGATTACTTTGACAAGTGCTATGAGTACGCAATCAAGCTCATTAAGGCAGGCAAGGCTTATGTTTGTGACCTGAGTGCCGAAGAAATGAGAGAATACCGCGGAACACTTACCGAGCCGGGCAAAAACAGCCCCTACCGCGACAGAACCGTTGAAGAAAACCTCGATCTCTTTGAGAGAATGAAGAACGGTGAATTCCCCGACGGCTCACATACGCTTCG
>JAFYTG010000123.1 GCA_017558945.1 Clostridia bacterium | reverse complement strand
GTGAAAAGCTTCTCGGCAAGCGTGCGTTCGAGGGCTTCGGTGGTTATTTCCCCATAAGATTCAACTACGACGACACCTATCATTCCTCGGGCAATATGTCCATTCAGTGTCATCCCGATGAAAAGTACGTTGTAACGAATCACGGGGAGCTCGGCCGTCAGGATGAAAGCTATTATATAGTTATTGCAGGACAGAATGCCAAGACCTACCTCGGATTTCAGGAGCCTGAGAGCTGTGCCGAGTTCTTTGAAAAGGCTGAAAAGGCTGAAAAGACCCACGAGCTCGTTGACTATCAGAAGTATGTTTACGCCGTTGAGTCAAAGCCCGGTACTCAGGTAATGATTCCCGCCGGTACTATTCACGCCTCGGGACAGAATCAGGTTATTCTTGAAATAGGAAGCCTTACCGTCGGCTCTTATACCTATAAGCTTTACGACTATCAGCGTCTTGACCCGCAGACAAATCTTCCCAGACCTATCCACTTAAAGATGGGTAAGGAGGTTATCAGAGGTGAGCGTGACGCAAATTACGTTCGTGAGAATCTTGTAAACCACGGTGGACTTGTTCGTGAGGGCGACGGATGGCGTGAAATAATCGTCGGTGAACACGACCTTCTCTACTTCTCACTCCGTAATCTTATCTTTGACCGCGAGATTGAGGATAACACCAACGGTGATTTCCACGTGCTCGCACTCGTTGACGGTGAGAAGGTAAGAGTTGAATCCAAGGCTAATCCTGAGCTTTATTATGAGATGAACAATCTCGATATGGCGGTTATTCCCGCACACTTCGGTGAATACACCGTGAAGAATCTCGGTGTCGGTACTGTTGTGGTTCATAAGACGAGACTCAAATAACTCTTGCAAGAATTTGTCATTTAGTGTATAATGATAGCCGAAGGGATTTCCCTTCGGCTATACTTCGTTTAAGGAGAACTCAATGAAAATCGTTGCTTTTGATATAGGCGGAACCGATATAAAATACGGAATACTTGAAAACGGTGTAATGACCAACGGCTCGTTTGCCGTGAGAGGCGGAGAGGGAGACCCTCCGTTGCCCGAACGAATCGGCAAGTTCGTTGAAATGCACAAGCCTGACACCGTGGCTGTATGCGCTCCTGGTCCCTTTGATTTCAAGAACGGCATAAGCCTTGCCGAGCATAAGCTTGCCGAGCTTTATCACGTCGATTTGAAAAGCATTATTCTGGATGGAGGTGCTTCCGACGTATTCTTTGTAAGTGACTCGGGCGCTTTCCTTCTCGGTATGCTTTATAAAATTCCCGAGGCGAGAGTCGGCAGAGCTTGTGGCGTTACCATTGGAACGGGTCTTGGATACATTGCAAGCATTGACGGCAGACTCTGGGTTGACGAAACCGAGAAGCCCAAAAACTCTCTCTGGTGTGCTCCGTGGAAGGACGGTATTTGTGAGGAGTTTGTGTCCGCTACCGCAATACGCAAAAAAGCGGCTCTTTTGGGATTTGAAAATATGTCGGTAAGAAAGCTTTCGTTTATTGCCAAGAGCGGAAACGAAAAGCTTTTGAAGCTCTTTGACACGATGGGCGAGGACCTCGGCAGTATTCTTGCGGAGCGTTCCAAAACCGACTGCTATGAGAGAATTTTCTTCGGAGGTAACGTAACACGCTCCTGGGAGCTTTTCAAGAACGGCTTTGAAAGAGCCTGCTCCATTCCGTACACCGTGACCGAAAACGCCGATACTGCCGCACTTTACGGTCTGTTCTGGGCTACCAAGACGGGCAAGGAGAATATTTATACCTATGAATTATTATAAGGAGCTTAAAACTCCGTTTGAGGATGATTTGACCGAAACCCCTTATCCGAGACCACAGCTCAGACGTGACAGCTTCTTGTCCCTTTTTGGTGAGTGGGATTTGTACGTGAGAGAGGAGAGGGAGGAGTACCTCGGTAAAATCACCGTTCCGTATCCTCCCGAATCTCGAATTTCGGGAATAAGCAGAATGCTCAAGCCCTCTGAAAAATACGTTTACCGCAAGACGTTTTTGATTGAAAATGACTTTTTAAAATCCCGTACGCTCCTTCATTTCGGTGCAGTTGACCAAATCGCAAGGATAACTCTTAACGGAATAACATATCCCGAAAATGTCGGAGGTTATCTGCCGTTTACCTATGACGTCACAAGCTCCGTGAGGATAGGCGAGAATACTCTTGAGGTAGAGGTAACCGACACGCTTGACAATACCTTTGGCTACGGCAAGCAGACCTGTAAAAGCTCGGGTATGTGGTATACCGCAATAAGCGGAATATGGCAGGAGGTGTGGCTCGAGAGCGTTGCGGATAAGTATATAAAATCCGTCACCTTCACTCCGACTCTTGAACGGGTTGACATTACCGTTGACGGCGGTCTTTGTGAAAAGACCTTGCTTTTTGACGGTAGGGAGCATAACTTTGAGGGAGACTTTTTTACTCTTGAGGTTGAAAATCCTATACGTTGGACACCCGAAAATCCTCATCTTTACGATATCGTGATTACCGACGGAGAGGACCGAGTCGAGTCTTATTTCGCACTTCGTACGATTGATGTCCGTGAGGTCAACGGCAAGCCGAGAATCTGTCTTAACGGCAAGCCGTATTTCTTTCACGGTGTGCTTGACCAAGGCTATTGGTCGGACGGTATTTTTACACCTGCAAATGAAAGGGGATATTTGTTTGATATTCTCGAAATGAAAAGGCAGGGCTTTAATACCTTGAGAAAGCATATAAAAATCGAGCCCGATATTTTTTATTATTACTGTGATAAATACGGTATGGCAGTTTTTCAGGATATGGTCAACTGCGGAGAAAATTCCTTTATCCGTGATACCGCCCTTCCAACCGTCGGCTTTAAAAGCATAAAGCGCGAGGGTGCCGAAAAGAAGCGTCTTGAGAGCTTTTTGTCGGACAGTATTGATACTCTGTCGCTTTTGTATAATCATCCGTCGGTTGTATATTACACAATATTCAACGAGGGCTGGGGACAGTTTGACGCGGATGGCGTTTACGAGGTGCTCAAGCGCCTTGACCCGACGAGAATTTTCGATACCGCATCGGGATGGTTCAAGCCTTGCGAGAGTGACGTTGACAGCGAGCATATTTATTTTAAGAAAATCAAGCTGAAATGCGGTAAAAGACCTCTCGTTTTATCTGAGTTCGGAGGATATTCCTGCAGAATTGACGGACACGCTTTTAATACGGATAAGACCTACGGTTACGGCAAATGCCGAGATACCGAGGAGCTTATGAAGCGTCTTGAGAGCGTGTATTTAAACGAGATAATTACGCTTATAGACGAGGGGCTTTCCGCCTCAATTCTGACTCAGCTTTCGGATATTGAGGATGAGATAAACGGGCTTGTTACATATGATCGTCAGGTCGTCAAGACCGATTGCTCGAGAATGATGGCGATTGCCGATGAAATCAATAAACGCATAATAGCTTTGCAAGGAGAATAATAATGAAAATTTGTCTTATACAGCCACCCTATTATACAGACCATTCACGCTCGCAGGAGTGCTTTGATTATCAGATACAGATGCTTGACAGGTGTGATGAGTCTCTCGACCTTATCGTGCTTCCCGAGTCCGCCGATATCCCTTGCCTTGCGCATAGCGTTGAGGAAAGGCTTGACAGTATCGAGAGGTTTAACAAGGCGATTCTTGATAAATCCTCCGAGACCGCAAGACGTTGCTCGGCTCATCTTTTCGTGAATGCAAGATATAAGTACGGTGAAAAATATATCAACGCTACCTATGCCTTTGATCGAAACGGTGACGTTGCGGGAATATATTATAAACAGCATCCCACACCCGGTGAGGTTAAAAATCCCGATCAGGAAACGGGTTACGCATTTGAGCATTCCATACCCACCGTCGTTGAGATTGACGGAATACGCTACGCCTTTCTGACATGCTATGATTTTTATTTTTACGAGGCTTTTCCGACTTTGGCAAGAGTACAGCCTGATATAATTATCGGTTGCTCTCATCAGCGCAGTGATACTCATCGTGCCCTTGAGATAATCTCACAGTTTTTGGCGTATAATACCAATGCATACGTCGTTCGTGCCTCCGTTTCAATGGATGAAAGCTCCGATATAGGAGGAGCGAGTATGGTTGTTGCTCCGACGGGTGAAACTCTTCTCAATATGAAGAGCCGTATCGGTATGGAGACGGTTGATATTGACCCGATGAAAAAGTATTATAAGCCTGCAGGCTTCGGTAATCCTCCAGCCGCTCATTACGAGTATATAGAGAAGGGAAGACGTCCTTGGAAATACCGTCCCGCAGGCAGTGCCATCGTGCTTCCAGAGTCTGCCACGCCCTATCCGAGAGTGTGCGCTCACAGAGGCTTTCCTGCCGTTTGTCCCGAAAACTCAATGGCGGGCTACGGTGCCGCAATCGGCATGGGAGCTGATGAGATAGAGCTTGATTTATGGGAGACCGCTGATGGCGAGATAGTCTCCATTCACGACCAACGCCTTGAGAGAGTTTCAAACGGCACGGGTCTCGTTACAGACCATACTCTTGCAGAGCTTCGAGAGCTTGACTTCGGTGTATCACACGGCGGATGGTTTAAGGGAATGAAGCTTCCCACCTTTGAGGAGATACTCAAGAAATTTGCCTGCCACGTTATTATGAATATTCACGTAAAGCCCTACCGCGACAGATACAGTGACGAGGCTATGAAGAAAATCGTCGGGCTTATTCGTAACTATGACTGCGAAAAATACGTCTACTTTATGCTTGAGCGTGATGAGGATATTCGTCAGTTCAAGGCTTACGCTCCCGATATTCCCGTATGTGTGGGTCATCAGGCAGCTCGTAAATGGGAGATTGTTGACCGTGCAATCGAGCTTGGCTGCGAAAAGGTGCAATTCTATAAGCCCTATTTCAATAAGGAAATGGTTGACAAGGCTCACGCTCACGGAATTGTATGTAACGTTTTCTGGAGCGATATGCCCGAGGAAGCCGAGGAGCTTCTCGATATGGGAATGGATACTATCCTTACCAATAATTTCGGCGTAGTATCTCAGGTTGTTAAAAGCAGAAGATAAAATTAAAAGGATGAGTCACCGACTCATCCTTTTAATTTTATGTTTTTTTGAATTTTTCCTTCCACCAAGACCCGCAAGCAATAACCTCTGCAAGCAGACAAACGGGAAGGGCGGCAAAGAAATCGACCGCAGAGTGTTGCTTTACGAACATTGTTGACAGACAAACGAGGATACAGAATACCGTGACGAAGGTCTTGACGTACCATCGTACATCCTTTTCCTTGAGCCAAACCGATGCAATACCTATCGAGTATGCACAGTGCAGTGACGGACAAACGCCCGTGTTTGTATCAAGTGAGTAAAGAAGCCTTGCACAGTCGGTGAGAAAATTGTCACGCGGAAAATCAACGGGTCTTAAATCCTGACGGTTAGGGAAGGCGATATAAATTATCATTGCCACAACCTGCGTTACTATAATGAAAATCTGCAGTTTTTTGAAATTGTCTACGTTATAAAGTGCAAAGTATAAAAGGGATACGACAATAAGCAAATACCATCCGAAATAGGGGATTAAAAACCATTCGCAGAACGGTATAATATCGTCAAGAAAGCAATGCACGGGAATACATTTTTCAACGGGAATAAGATTTTCCGTTAAGAAAAACAGAATGAAATAGCCAACCCAACCAAGAAGAAGCTTGAGATGAGCAAATCGCGGCTCGTTTATTCTTGAAGGCTTGAATTCTCGGTAGTCAACCACGGGCTTTTTCATCTGCAACCTCTCTTTCGTAGTCTGTGTTTTTCGGGTAATAACGCTTTGCAACGTTTTTGTACGGTAGTACGGTATGCTCGGGAAGTGAGCGTGCAATGGAGGTCACACCGTCCATAAGATATTCGCAAATACGCACCCTCTCCTCCGACGGCTCCGAATCCTTGTTGTATCTTACTCCCTCTCCGATGAATATGCCGTTAAGCCTCGGAGCGATATATATCGGAACGAATAAAAGCTCCTTGCCGTAGCGTGAGGCATAAAGCTTTGCTATGTCAATAAACTTGTCCTGAAAGTCACAAATTATATTGTTTCTCGGTTTATCGTGCTCGGGAAAAATTACGATACTTTGTCCCTCGTTCAATGCGTTCATGGTTGAACGGAAGGTTGAGAGTATACGGCTGTCGTGATATACTGGTATCGTGTCGGCTCTGTTGAAAACAAAGTCGGAAATCGGTGCTATAATATAGGATAACGCCTTGTAAAACGGACGCAGAGCCTTCGGCTTTTCCGCCCAGAAATCACGGTAGGCGTAGGCGGGTACGTCGGGGGTGCTCATCATCTCTCCCGCACACCACGTTAAGCTGTTTTTAAGATATATTTCCGAGCAGATGGGTCCGCTCATATGCGAGTGATTGCCAACGAGGATAACCGCTTCGTTTTCGGGAAGGTTTGCTTTTCCGTAAACCTTCATTTTTGCATGGAAAAGCCATACCGTCCACTTTATTGCGAGGAATAGCGGATATCCCCATTTTTTCTTTTTGTTCATACGGTTACCTTAAATGATTGTACCGACGGATAAAGCGGTCTTCCGTTTCCGTCAAAGTTAGAGGCTCCTGCCTTCTTTCTGTCAACTCCCATATAGTATGAGCTGTTCATACCCTCAACCGTGACCGTCGTACCCTCAAGGGTGACTATTGCGTGAAGCGGGTCGTTGAAGGCGATTGTACGGCTGAGGTTGAGTATTTCGTCGCATTCCTCCTTGGGAAAGCAATCGTGCACGACGCCTATCCAATCCTGAGATGCGGCGTTCATATCGTAGAAAATTACGCCGTTTGATATTCCGAGGTGGTCACGGTGATAATGACCATTTATGCACATAAGCACACTGTAAGGCTTTTTCTCGTTTGCCTTGTTGATAAGGTCAAGCACTTCTTCACGGTTGCGGATGCCGTTAACTCTGTCAAACGCCGCGTGGCTTATGAGTATACAAGGATATTCCGAGGAGTCAATAGCCTTCTTTAGCCATTCAATCTCGTGAGGCGGAAGAAGGTCCTTTTCGGGATATTGGAAATAATTTGAGCTTGAGTAAGTGATGTAATTTTCTCCGTCCTTTATATAGCTTGTGTTAAGAACAATAAATCTATATCCGCCCTTGTCAAAAAAATAATAGTCGGAGGGCATATTGTAAAGCCTTACGGTTTCTTCGGTTGAGCAGGTGTCCATATCGTGATTGCCGAGGCAGTGATAGGAGGGGATGTGAAAGCTGTTGTAGGCGTCTATATAGTCTGTTACCTCAAGCGGTCTGTGGCAAAAATCACCTGCGTGAATAATCATATCACAGCCCGTTTCTTCTGCACGGCGCTGAAATGTGTGAAGCGCCTCCCATTCAAGCGTTTTAAATCTTCCGGGTGAGTAATGGAGGTCGGAAAAAAGTAGAAATTTCATATGTTTACTCCTTGAAAAGATAATAAAGATAGTTTAAACCTTTACATTTTAATTGTCAAGGATTTGGGTGAAGTTAATCAAAATTTAACTTTTCTGTTGACGGAATGACTCACCTTTGGTAGAATATACGGGAAGGGAGTGAGAATATGAGATTTGCAAAGGCTTACGTTGAAATATCGAATATATGTAATCTGTCCTGCTCGTTTTGTCCCGGTACTTCCCGTACACCGCGAAGAATGAGCGTTGAGGAATTTTCAACGGTTCTCGATAAGCTTGAGGGGTACGTAGAATATCTGTATTTTCATTTGTTGGGTGAGCCTCTCTGCCATCCCGAGCTTGAAGCGTTTCTCACTCTTGCACAAAGCAGAGGCTTTAAGGTTACCCTCACCACAAACGGCACGCTGATTGATAAAAGGGCAGAGCTTTTGTTGAGGCTTAAGCCCTATAAAATAGTTTTTTCTCTTCACTCCTTCGAGGCTAATTCTATCACCTCGTCCCTTGAAAAATATCTCGAAAATTGCTTTGCTTTCGGAAAAGGTGCAGAAGGGGAGTCAATAGTTGTTTACCGACTTTGGAATAACGGCGGAAGTGACAGCCTTAATTCCGAGATTGAAGAAAGACTTTCGCTTGTATTTCCGAGACCGTGGCTTGAGTCGAGAAACGGTGTGCGGATAGGTGACAAGGCCTTTTTGCAATACGGAGATAAATTCGATTGGCCTGATATTACAAGCGGCAACGAGTCTGAAACCGTTTTTTGTTACGGTCTGCGTGACCAGATAGGAATACTTGCCGACGGCACCGTCGTGCCCTGCTGTCTTGACAATAACGGCACTATCGCACTCGGTAATATTTTTGAGACTTCGTTTGACGAAATACTTTCTACTCCCCGAGCAAAAGCCATTTACGAGGGCTTTTCACGGCGTAACGCTTCCGAGCCTCTCTGTCGCAGATGTAGCTACGCCCGACGCTTTAAATAAGTATAGCTGCAAGCAATCGCTTGCAGCTATACTGTTTATGTGGGTTAATTGAAATATGTAAGTGATTTTACATATTTAAATGTGTTATCGTAGTTTTTGTTCATTTTGGCATAATTAGTGCAAATCAACGAATTTTCAAGTTTAACGTATTGCATACGTTTATTTCCGGGGTCACTTACCATAAATGCACCGGAGGTATCGTCGTAGTCGCGGAACAGTACGGCATGTTGATTGTTATTATTCACATAGAAATAAACAACAACACCTGCTGGACTGATATCCAAAAGTGATTTTATGCGATCAATGTTTTCCTGTGCAGTATATCCGGAACGGATTTCGTATGTTAATTTTTGTTTAAACTTATTACTTGAGTTAACTTTTTTGGAAATGTTATTCAGAGATGCATCAAGTATTCCTTTGTTGTATTTGCTTTTTACATAGTATTGAGTCATATCTGTAAAGTCGTCACCTTGAAGTGCAAGTTGTGTTCTTAATAGCATTGAAATGCTTGTTAAGATACACATTTTTTTGCCCTGCTTTTCAAAAGTGTTAAATGACAATATATCCACACCGTTTACAGTAAAGGATTTGTTCAAAACTGTATCACTTGACAAATCATTAGAAACAGTTATAGAAATG
>JAFYTG010000122.1 GCA_017558945.1 Clostridia bacterium | reverse complement strand
TTAAAATACTATGGCGTAGACGTGACCATGGAGCAAATTGTCGAAGGTCTCAAAAAAGGACCGTTGCCCTACCAAGAAAACGGAATCACCTACGGTGCAAATCCCGAAAAGGAATTTGTGGGTAGCCCTGAAGACCCCAGCTCCTACGGCGTATTCAACGAGCCTATAAGAGAGGTCGCAGAAAAGTACAAAAGTGGTGCAAGGACGAAAACGAACGCCGATTTTGACGATATCGAAGGACTTATATCCAACGGGAATCCCGTTATTGCATGGTATACGACGAATTTGGATAACGGAATTGCTTATAGACGTGAATGGCTCGATTATGAAACGGGAGAAGCTGTAAGATGGCCATCGTTCGAGCACGCAGTTGTAATATACGGCTTTGATGATCACAATATATTTTACAACGACCCGAACACAGGCTCGGGTGTTTCAATGAGCAAAAAGCACTTTAAGCAAGCGTTTGACGAATTAGGCGGCAGAATAGTTTATTACGACAATTAAAGAGGACAGAGAGCTTAGCGTTCTCTGTCCTTTTTGCGTTTAAATTATTCGGATAGCTTTTTTACACATTTTGAGCAAATATGCTTTTTTTCAAGCTCGCGGAGGTCATTGGTCTCACCGCAAAAGACACAAGAAGGAGTGGCTTTTGTGATAATGATTTCTCCGTTGTCGTTGAGATTCATTTCAAGCATATCGCCTGCTTCGATTCCGAGTATTCTGCGAAAAGTCTTGGGAACAACTATTCTGCCAAGCTCGTCAATTGCTCGGATATCACCCTTTGCCTTCATTTTATCCCCTCCTTTGACTAAATTCTAACACAAAAAAATCGCTTTGTCAACAAATTTTGTCAAATTTTGGTAAAGCTATTTTAAAGCCTTTCCGTCAGAAAATGCGTGACCGACGATTTCACCTATTTTACGGTAGGTATGATGCACGGGGTCATAGGTGATTGGCGCAAGCTTATCAACGTCGATAAGACCGTTACCGTCAAGCACACGCTCATCCGCCGAGGCGTTAACTATTTCACCTACGAGACGGCAGGTATCCTCATCATAAGAGATGACTCGACACTCAAGAGTAAGCGGAAGCTCCTCAAAAACGGGTGCGTTGACAGACTCGCTCTTAACGAAATGCCAGCCCGTGCGGTTTATCTTATCGGGAATGGAATTTCCCGAGGCAATTCCCACGAAATCGCAAGCAACAAGCGTATCCACTGTTGCAACGCTGACGGTAAAGCCACCGCCCACCGTAAGATTTTCCGCAGTCTTGTGACCGCCGTCAATGCAAATTGAAATTTCCTTTTCCTCGGAAATGCCTCCCCACGCGGCGTTCATAGCGTTAGCCGTGCCGTCGGCATTATAGGTGCCCACGATAAGCACGGGCATAGGATACAAAACAGGCTTTGCGCCAAGGCTTTTTCTCATAATTATCTCCTTCTCATTACTTACCGTTTCATATTGATTATTGCGTCAATATTATCGATAATAAACTGTTGAGCCTGGCGATTATACCTGACCGACTGATATTCCTCGCCACCTGCTCCGATTCGCTTTTCGAGATAAATCCCTATTTCTTCACCTTGTGGGGTTGGTCTTTTAGTTTTTTTGCCGTTAAACTCACCCGTCACCTCAAGGAAGCCCGTTGCAATAAGCCAATCGGTGATAGGTCTATAAGAAATTTTTCTCATCTCTTCGGTATTGATAAGAGAATTTAAGCCGTCAGATATCTGTGTTACGGTCATAACATCCAAAAAAGGAAAGCGTTCAAGAGCCTCGTGAGACACGGAAAAACTTTGCTTATATACAGGCCTTGCACCGATTCCGTTATTCTCGATAACCTGACGCAAAATATCGGACACGTAGAAAAAGCAACGGGACAGACGCACGTTGTTTACAACGTCATTCTCGGCAATCGGATTATCGTCAAGCGGATTAATTCCGTTTGCAAGCTTATCAATATACATTTTTGCTCTTTGAAGTGTTTCAAGCTCGGTCATCATTTTCTCCTCTCCCTGACAAACGGCTCGTTGACCGTATTGTCAAGCAACAATTTATACTTATCTACACGGCGGTAAGCGTTACCGTGTACCTCTTTTCTTCTGTACTCACGAAGCATTTCAAGGTCAAGCTCCGCCATAAACACGCCTTCCCCTCCGTCCGCCTCAAGAATACAGGTATCACGCGAGCCTTCAAGCTCGGGAAGATAGACAACGCCGTCGAAGGCAGACGAGTGTCCGTTGCAATCGGGAACGGTTGCGGGATAATTGCAGGTAAAGATAGCCGTCATATTTTCATAGGCTCTGCCTCGAAGCTGGGACAGGCGGTTTATCTCCATCGGGCAAGCGTTAGGAACGAGAATCACCTCAGCACCCTGAAGCATAAGTATCCTCGCGCTCTCAGGAAATTCACGGTCGTAGCAAATCATTGCGCCAACCTTAACACTTCCCACCCGTGTATCAAGCTCAACCGTATAAAAATCCTCACCCGCCGTTAGATTACGCTCGACGTCAAAGTCGCAGGTATGCACCTTGGCGTAGGTCATAACACGGCTTCCGTGACGGTCGAAAAGTACAAGGGTATTTCTCGGAGACGGACGGTATTTTTCAAGCAAGGTTATACCGATAGCCACGTCAAGCTCACGGGCAAGTCTTCCAAAGCACTCGACAAACTCCGAGCTTCCCTCAATAGCCTCACTCTGCCACTCTTCAACGGAGCGGTTATAAATATTATATCCGTTTGAAAACATCTCGGGAAACAGTATAATATCTGCACCCATTTCCCTCGACCTACGGCAATAGGAAACGCCCTTTTCAAGATTTCCTTCAAGGCTTCCCGTAGGAGCAATCTGCAACAAAGCAACCTTTAGCTTCATTTTATCCACCATTCCGGAGTAAGCTCTCCGAGAGTTATTGTCCTTCCGCTTTCATAATCAAGCATTATCTCAATATCCATATATTTTTCGGGCATAAGCTGTACCATAAGCTCGCGACAAGCTCCGCAAGGCGCACCCGTTTTGCCGTTTGGCATTATGGCAAGAACCCTTTTAATCTCATCCTCACCGCAGGTAAGCATATTAAAAATTGCGTTCCTCTCGGCACATATACCGAGAGTCGAGCAGGTGTCAACGCAAACGCCCGTATAAATTTTTCCCGAGGCAGACTCAATTGCGGCGGCAACACCACCCGCCTCAACGTATTTTGAAATCTGTCTGCCCTTCTGTACGGCAAGAGCAGAACTGTAAAGCTTATTCCATACATCCATTTTATCACCCTTAAAAAACGGGCAAGAACCTCCGCTCTTGCCCTGAAAATTTAAAGTTTTTCTCCACATTTACCGCAGAACTGATTCTTGTCGGGATTTACCGCACCGCAAGAAGCACAGGTCTTCAAATGCTCACAAGCATTAAGCTTCTTTTTCATTGCGACAATGTTGGCAAGGCGCTGCTTGATATCATCACAAAGCACCTCAAGTCCCGAGATATCGTCGACGTCGTTTTCCAAATCGTAATAATATTCACGTCCAAGCTTATAGTAAAGCTCACGCACCTTTGTTTCCTCTGCAATTATTTTTGCGTGGAGCTTTGTGGAATTGAACACTCCCGTCGCAAAATTCTTTGTTTTATCAATAAAATCTGCCATAGCAATAACCTCCGATTGTTGTTATTACCATTATACTAAAATATACGAATTTTGTCAAACAAAAAAATACTTCCGACACATTTTGCGTGTCGGAAGTATTTTCAATATATCCAGTCGGCTACGTTGCCCTCTTCAATATAATAATTTACGGGAGTGGTGCGCTTTTCTGCGGTATAGGTATCCACAAGCACAAGCTTGACCTTTTTCTTCTGCGGAAGAATATTTTTAATATAGACAGAGGCAGTCTGACCGACCTGCACCCCCGCCTTCCATTCAGCAAGCCCTGCAAGATTTGGTGCAAGCTCAATGAAAATTCCGTAGCTTTCAATACTTCTGACGATGCCTGCAACCGTCTGCCCTATTTCAAAAAGCCTTGCATTTTCCTCCCAAGTTCCGAGAAGCTCCTTATGACTCAGCGCAATTCTGCCACGGGAAATATTGTTCTTTATCTCAAGTCTTTCGTCACGTCCCTTGACAACCGCCTTTATACGCTGACCGAGTGAAAAGCGGTCCTCGGGATGAGATATTCGTGAAACGGAAATCGAATCTATCGAAAGAAGGGAAACTATGCCGCATCCGATATCACAAAACGCACCGAATGGCTCAAAATGAGTTATGCGTGCATCAATAACGTCTCCCTTTTCAAGCATATTGTGAAACTCAAGCACGCATTCCTCCTGCGCAAGACGTCGTGAAAGCACCGCAAGAGGCTTGCCGTCGACATCCGTCTCGAAATCAAGAATTTTAAAGGCTACCGCCTTTCCCACCCTTGTTATTATGGCAATATCACGAAGAAGCGTGCCATCCTCTGTCCATCCCGCCTCCTCCCTCGTTATGTAGCCGCGGCAACAGATAAGGTCAACGTAAAGGGTATTCTCACTCGTGCAAAGCACCACTCTCCCCTCAAGAATCCTTCCGTCAAGCATTGCACGTTCAAGTGAATTAACACTTGCCAGCGCCTCAAGATTTTCTGCAGTATTTATCAGCGTTCCCTCGGGAACGTATCGGTTGTTAATCATTTCATCCTCCATTTGTTTTTACTTCATTCTATTCTCTGATTTTTTGTTTATGCATATATTCTAAACCATAGAAGTCAAAAGAAATGTAAAAAAAAGAAGGCTTTACCCAATTTATCATAAATAAATCGGGCAAAGCCACTTAATTTAAAGAATGCAATGAATAATGCCATCCTCGTCAAGCTCAAGGTGAGTGCCGTATGGCTCACACATATTTTTGAAATACTCAAAAATTTCGGGGTTATAGGAGCGACGGGGTAATCCGCTTTCGGATTTATTACCCTTCATACTCATTTCAACGGGCATAAATTTAAGGCTTGTAAGGTTGCCGTTTTCATCGGTTTCCCACTGAGGAATTACAGAACGGAACATACGGGAGTCCTCCATAAGTCCGACGGTAAAGCCTCTTGAGCGCTTCTTGAGAAGGTCGTGAACCGTGTATGAGGAATCGAGTCCGTGCTTTCTGAAGAAATCCTCGGGAGCAAATTCAACGTTGTAAAGCTGAACTATAAAGTCACCGAGAGAATAGAAGATGGGACGTCCCTTATAAATCTCAACGGGTCTTAAAAGATGAGGTCCGTGACCGACAACGGCGTTAGCACCCTTGTCGATAAAGTGACGGCAAAGCTCCTCGTAGAACTTCGCAGGCTGCTCCTTCGCATCTCCGTCAACCTGATGAGAATGGATGGAAATGATTATATAATCCGCCTGAAGCTGAGCCTCGTATATCGCCTTTTCAACACGGGCAATATCCTCGGCGTTTGCCTTCATCTTATACGCCTTTTTCTCACCGAGCTTGAACACGAGGTCACCGAATTCCGCCTCGTCATCAGGGAGGTAATCGTAGTAGCCCTCGCGGCGAACAATATTTTTAGAATTATTAATGCCCACCTCGTCGGCAAGCTTCTTTATGTATTCAAGCTCCTCACGGGGAAGCTCAACGTACCTTGAAACTCGGATGCCGTTGATACCCGGTCTGCCCTTTACACGAGGTGACTGCTCACCAGCCATCATAGGAGCGTCAAAGGTGGTGTTCACCGCAATGAGCGCCACGCGACCGTTAGGTGTTTCAAGATATCTCGGGGCGGAAGCCTCTGCAAGATTTCTGCCAACGCCTGCGTGAACGAGTCCGCTGTTCTGCACCTCGACGAGAGTGCTTTCAAGACCGTCGTAAAAATAGTCGAGAGCGTGATTGTTGTTAAAGGAGGTCATATTGAAGCCAAAGGGCTTGATATCCTCTAAAATTCTCGGGTCGCAACGAAGATAAGTGCCTCCGCTGAACTGGGAAACGCTTGCCTCACCCTCGTAATTGAGTGTAGTCTCAAGATTGAAGAAGCGTGCGTCACCCTCCTTTATAAAAGGAGCAAGCTCTTTAAATCCGAGGTATTCTTCAAAAACTCTCTTCTGGATTATCATATCTCCAACTGCTGTAAATTTCATAACTATCTCCTTAAAGCTTGATACCGTTTGCGGCTGCGGTAGTTTTTATTGCGATTTCAAGTCCCTCGATGACTGAATCCTTGATAAGATATTCCTCACGGGTATGAACGCCATAGCCTCTGCAAACGCCTACCGCAAGAGCGGGAACTCCGAGTGCGAGAGGAATGTTACAGTCTGTCGAGCCTGAATGTGCGGACACCTTATTTCCTATAACAGCTTCGATTACGGGAGCGATCTTGTTATAAAACGCTTCAAGCTTATCCGCATCAATATCCATACAAGGTCTTTCTCCGAGAAGAGTCACCTTAACTCCCGTGTCGTCGCATCTTGCCTTGTCGAAAATTCTTTCAAATTCAGCCTTCATATACGCAAGGCTGTCCTTATCATCGGAACGGTACTCACAAAGCATTTTAGCACTCTGTGCGATGGTATTAACCGACGTACCTCCCGAAATACCTCCTACGTTATAGGTGGTTTTGGTACCCTCCTTCTCAGGAACATTGATTGAATATATATCGTTCACAATCTGTGAAAGCTTATGTATTGCGTTGGGGTTTCCGAAATTGCCGAAGGAGTGACCTCCGCAGGTGGTAACCTCAACCTCGTAACGATGAGAGCCGACACTCTCGTTGCATACGTTCTCGGGAGTCGCATCAAAGGTCAGGAAGTTAGCAACTCTTCCCTTGTAATCCTCAAAAATCTGACGTGTGCCCTTGAGGTTTCCAAGACCCTCCTCGCAGGAATTACAAACGAGAAGCAATCCTTTTTCCGACTCAATTCCGTTTTCAATTAAAAATTTTGCAAGGTGCAAAAGCACGACTACGCTTGCGGTATCATCCTTTACACCGGGGCAGAATACCTTACCGTCAGCCTCGCTGTACGGCATAGGCTCGGTATCGGGGAATACTGTATCAAGATGAGCCTCGACAACCGTTATTTCATTCTTACCGTCGCAATTAATCGGATAAACGGTATTCAACGCCTTATCAATATACACACCCTTAGCACCTATATTCTCAAGCCAAATCTTGCAATACTCGGCACGCTTCTCCTCGTGATGAGAGGGTGCGGGAATGTGGCAAAGCTCGTAAAGTGTTTTATACATGCTTTCGACGTTTTCCGAAATAAAGCTCTTAATATTCATAAATACCTCCAAAGGCTTTTTCTTGATTATATCACTCATTGAACTAATTGTAAAGGGGGTATAAAACAAAAATCCTCTCAAATGAGAGGATTTCACCGTTGTTATATAATATCAACAACAATATGCTCATCGAACTTGGTGGAAGCCGCCTTCATAACGGTACGGATAGCCTTGGCTATTCTTCCGCCCTTGCCGATTACTCTGCCCATATCATCGGGATGAACGGACAGCTCAAGATGTACGATAGAGCCGTCACGGCGTTCATTTACACGTACATCGTCGGGGTTTTCTACTATCGCCTTTGCGATATCGATCAATACCTGTGTCATAGATTTTTCTCCTCACCCTTTAAGACGGAGTTAATTAGTCGATAACTCCGCTCTTCTTAAGGATGCTCTTTGCGGTTTCGGTGGGCTGTGCGCCACTCTCAATCCACTTCTTTGCCTTCTCTACGTCAACCTTGATATCAGCAGGGTTGGTCATAGGATTGTAGTAACCGATCTCCTCGATAAATCTTCCGTCTCTGGGAGATCTGGAGTCAGCAACAACTACACGGTAGAAAGGAGCCTTCTTTGCACCCATTCTTCTGAGTCTGATTTTAACTGCCATTATATTCACCTCCATTATTTATTTATATTGTAATGCGTTTCCGCTTCAATATACTGAATTAAAAACCGAAGAAGCCTTTTTTACCAAACTTCTTTTTAGCGTTTGGCGACGTGAATTGCTTCATCATCGTCTTGACCTGCTCATACTGCTTGAGGAGTCGGTTTATCTCCTCCACGCTACATCCCGAGCCCTGCGCAATTCTCTTCTTTCTCGAGAAGTTCAAAACGTCGGGATTTTCACGCTCGTAGGGAGTCATCGAAAGGATGATTGCCTCCTGACGTGCGAGCTGCTTTTCGTCAACCTTTGCGTCCTTGAGAGCGCCCGGCTTCATCCCCGGTATCATCTGTGCAAGAGAGGAAATATCTCCCATATTGCGAAGCTGTCCGAATTGCTCAAGAAAGTCGGTCAGCGTGAACTTTTGCTCACGGAGTCTCTTTTCAAGCTCTGCCGCCTTCTTTTCGTCAAAATTCTCCTGCGCCTTCTCGATAAGTGACAAAACGTCTCCCATTCCGAGAATTCTCGAAGCCATACGCTCGGGATGGAAGGGCTCAAGATTTTCAAGCTTTTCTCCGACACCGATGTACTTGATGGGCTTGCCCGTAACGTATTTTACGGAAAGTGCCGCACCGCCTCGGGTATCACCGTCAAGCTTGGTGAGAATTACGCCCGTTACGTCAAGCAGATTGTTGAAGCTTTCAGCAACATTTACCGCATCCTGACCGAGCATTGCGTCGATTACAAGAAGAATTTCGTGGGGATTGGTTTCCTTTTTTATGTTGGAAAGCTCAGCCATAAGCTCCTCGTCAACGTGCAAACGGCCTGCTGTATCGAGAAACACCAAATCGTGACCTTGCTTTTCGGCATACTTAACTGCCTCGCGGGCAATTTTTACGGGGTCGTTACAGCCCTCAAGGGTAAAGACCTCGCATCCGACAGACTCACCTACAACCTGAAGCTGCTTGATAGCGGCGGGACGGTATACGTCGCACGCTGCAAGAAGTGAGCGCTTATTCTGCTTCTTCATATAAAGAGCAAGCTTTGCCGTGTGAGTGGTCTTACCTGCACCCTGCAAGCCGCACATCATTACAACCGTCGGTGCTTTTGGTGCTATTTCGAGCTTTTCGTGCTTGGTGCCCATAATGGCACAAAGCTCCTCGTTTACTATCTTTACAACGTGCTGCTCGGGCATAAGGCTTTCAAGCACCTCGTCACCGACCGCACGCTCGGATACCTTTTTGATAAATTCCTTGACTACCTTGAAGTTTACGTCCGCCTCAAGAAGCGCAAGCTTTATCTCACGCATACCCTCCTTGACGTCCGCCTCGGTGAGCTTGCCCTTGTTTCTGAAATTACGAAAAACGCTTGAAAGCTTATCGCTAAGGCTTGAAAACACGGCTTACTCTCCCTTCTGTCCAACGCTCTCCCGAATGAATCGGGCTTCATCAGGATATTGCTTCTCAATCCTCTCTGCAACGCTCAAAAGCTCTGCAAAGAATTTTTCCTGCCTCTTATCCCTCTCAAGAAGTCCGAGAGCGCCCTCGTATTCACGAAGCTCCTCGCCCGTCCTGACAATCAGCTCACGCACGCCCTGACGGCTCGTGCCCGTATGCTCGGATATTTCGGCAAGAGACAGGTCCTCAAAATAGTACATTTCAAAGACCTCACGTTTTTTATCGGAAAGAAGCTGAGAATAAAAATCGTAAAGCAAAATTCCGCTTAAATCCTTCTCTCTCATAGCTCCTCCGAAATCGGTGTAAACATTTTTTCTTTACACCTTGCATATTTTACACGATAAAACACAATTTGTCAAGTGTTTTTTATTATTTTTCGTCCCAATCGTGATGTTTTTTCAAATCCTCCCAGATTGCAACGTAGCTTTCGTGTCGGGATTTTGGAAAAGTACCGTCATTAACCCTCTCAAGAATGGCACAGCCCTCCTCCTTAGTATGCGTACATTTCTTGTATTTACACTCAAGGGCAAGGTCGGCATACTCGGGGAAGGCGTAGACGAGCTCCTCCTTTTTCATAAAGCGGAAGCGCTCGAAATCAAGAAGTGAAAAGCCGGGGGTGTCAACGAGATAGCCCGACTTACCCTCTCCTGCGGGATAAAGGACGGTTGAACGGGTAGTATGACGTCCTCTCTTGGTCTTTTCACTGACTCTGCCCGTTTCAAGACGGGGCATATCGGGATAAAGAGCGTTTATTATCGTGCTCTTACCAACGCCCGAGGGACCTGTAAAAACGCAGGTGTTTCCGTAAACGTACTCTCCGAGCGTCTCTCGTATTTCCTCGGGAGAGCATCCCGCAGTGAATGAATGTACCTCGTAACCACAAGACCTATACACCGAGGTTATCTCCTCAATCTCCTCGGTCTCGGCAAGGTCACGCTTGTTGAAAACTATATGTGCCTTTATGGAATTGTGCTCGGCTATCGCACAAAGCTTATCTATCGAATAAAAATTCGGCAACGGGTCACGATAGGCAAAAACGATAAACAAAATGTCGATATTTGCAACACCGGGGCGTATCAGGTGATTACGGCGGTCGACGACCTTTTCTATAACTCCTGCCTCCAAATCCTTTTCGTCAGGGGTTATTTCAACGAAATCTCCTGCGGTCGGAGTTATTCCCTCCTGTCTGAAAATACCTCTTGCGGTGCAGGAGTACACTCCGTCTTCCGCCTCTACTCTATATACTCCTGCCGAGCAGGTAAGTATTCTTCCTCGCATATTACCTCTTAAAAATGAGCTGTAAAAAGGTTTTACAGCTCATTTATCTTAACGTTCATTTTCAATATAAATCTTCAGCCGAAATCTCGACCTCACCGTTCTCAACGGTCTCGGACGATTCCTCTGTGCCCTCAACGTTTGCAGCAGGCTTATTGCCGTCGCTGTAAAAGATTTTGATGGGCTTTGAATAATTTACAAGCACCATTGCATCGGGCTCAATGCTCTGATAGAAAATAGTACCTGCGGGAAGACTTTCCCACATTACCTGATAATCTATCTTGATGCCGTAGGAGGCAATCTCACGCATAAGCTCCTGAGCCTCGGCAAGCGTCTTGTTCTTCAAATCGGGCATAACGAGATAGAATGGCTTTTCGCTCTCTGCAAGCGTGCCGTCGGAAATGTAAAGCACTATCTTATCGCAAAATTCGGGGCTTACGACTGTGTGAGCATCTACGCTCTGCCAGATTACCGTGCCGACGTCAGCGGCATCGGGAACCGTTATAAACTCAACATTAAATTTCTCAAGCGTTACGGTAGCCTCTCCCTTAGTTTCACCTACAAGGTCGGGCATAGAAATAACGTCCTTGAGCTTTTTACCCGTACTGACGTAAAGGGTTATGGTATCGGTGGGACGTACTATCTCTCCCGCTTCAGGCTCTGTGCGGAAAACGTAATTCTCAAGCACAGTATCGTGTGACTCCTCTATGATTTCAACCTTATCGTAGCCACGGTTACGGAGAGCCGTCTTTACCGAATTTACGTTCTGTATCGAATAATCAGGAAGTGCTTCGCTTCCCTCCTCGGGATTGACATACAAAACGAGGTCAACAGTACCGAGTGAGTTCTGTATCTTCTTTATCTGACCGCCCTCGGGAACGGTAGAATAAATCTCACCGTAGCCGTAGGCATCGTTAAACTGCTCTGCCCACTTAACCTCAACAGAAAAGCTTTGTTTTTCAAGCTCACGCTCAAGCTCCTCGTCGTAATGCTCGCCCAGAAGCTCGGGCACAGTCACGAAATGAGGATCGTTTGCAGGGTCGTTCTGACTCTTCAAAAAACCGCTTATAACGATTGAACCGACAATAATAAGTGTCAGGAAGAAGGCTATCGCAATTCCCAAAATGATGGGGAAAAGAGTAACCCTTGCCTTGCCGTTATCCTGATTATTTTCCGCAGGATTATCCGATTTGAAACGGTCAAAGAACTTGATTATTCCACCGAAAATACCGTTTCTGAGGCTTTTCTTGTTATTGCTCTTGCGACGTGGAGGAGTAGTGGTTGTAGGAGTACCCTCGTCAAAAATTACGTTGTGGTTCTCCTTGAGTATTCTTACGGCACGAAGCATTGAATGTGCCGACTTAAAGCGATTTTCGGGCTTCTTGTTCATAGCCTTGAGAATTATCTGCTCAAGACCCTTGGGAAGCTCGGGACATACCTCACGGGGAGGCACGGGCTCACTGTTTATCTGTTGCATTGCGACGTTTACGAGATTGTCAGCATCAAAGGGAAGCTTACCCGTTGCCATCTCATAAAGCATAACGCCGACGGAATATATATCCGACCAGGTACCCGTCTCGCGACAGCTTATCTGCTCGGGGCTGATATAATAAACCGTGCCGAGCGCCTTATCCTCCATGCTGATGGTCTCGCCGCTGGGAGTTTTTGCAATTCCGAAGTCGGTAACCTTGATAAAGCCGTTTTTGAGAAGCATAATGTTATGAGGCTTTATGTCACGGTGAATAACCTTTTTTGAATGAGCGTGCTCGAGCGCCGAGAGTATCTGCTCGGTGTAATCGAGAGCCTCATCGATTGAAAGCTTCTTGCCGTGCTTGTCCATATAGCCCTTGAGTGTATCGCCCTCAACAAGCTCCATTACGATATACTTAAGCTCACGGCTGACGGACACGTCGTATATCTTTACGATATTCTCGTGAGAAAGCATTGAGATTGCACGGGACTCGTTCATAAAGAGCTTGACCGCCTGACCGTCGGGGTCAGAGCTTTCGTTAAGCACCTTGATGGCAACGTTTCTGTCGGTGGTAAGGTCGCGTGCCTTGAACACTACGGACATACCGCCCTCTCCGATTACAGAGAGAATTTTATAGCGCTTATCAATTACCTCGCCGACGAGGGAATCAAATTTTCCGCTTTTGCTCATCTTTCCGCCTCCAGTTTGTTTTCGGTGTCAATCAGCACCGCCGTAATATTATCAGCTCCGCCGCCCTCGTTTGCAAGCCCTATAAGCGCCTCTGCCTTTTCGGAAACGGTTGAGTCTGAGGAAATTATCCTTAAAAATTTCTTTTCATCAAAATAGTTAGAAAGCCCGTCGGAGCAGAGGAGATAACAACCGCCCTGCATATCTCTGTGAGAAATGTCACACTCAACACCGCTTTCTATTCCGACAGCCCTTAAAATTATGTTGCGGTTAGGATGATTCACCGCCTCCTCGGGAGTGATTTTACCTGCATCGAGAAGTGCTTGAACGAGAGAATGATCGACGGTAAGCTGTAAAATTTTTTCGTCGGCAATATAATAGGCTCGGCTGTCTCCTATATTGAACACCCACAAAACGCCATTCGTTGCCACAATGCCTACGGCGGTGGTGCCCATCCCCGCAAGAGCCTTATCTGTATGTGAATAATCGTACACCGCCTTATTCGCCTTTGAGCAGGCAAGGTCTATCGCACGGTCGACAGAAAGCATAAGCTCAACCTTATCCTCAATTTTACCGACGATTTGCTCAAGCTCGTCCTTCAAGGTATGCAGAATACTGATACACGCCATACGGCTGGCAACCTCACCTGCCTGAGCACCGCCCATACCGTCGCATACAACGGCGATAAGCATCCGATCATCCTGCCATATTTCAAAATTATCTTCATTGAGCTGTCTCTTCAGCCCCACGTCGCTCATACCGAATACCTGCATCTGCATCCCTCCTATCTTCAATTATTCTGTGATGCCTCTTGCATCCTTTTGTTTCTGAGCTGTCCGCACGCCGCGTCGATATCTGCACCGAGACGACGGCGTACCGTTGCATTTATTTTACTATTATTTAGTGAATTTGTAAAGAGAATTAAGTTGTTTTTTGTAGTTTTTTTGAAATTTTTTTCTTTAATTGGATTAACGGGTATCAAATTCACGTGACAAAGCAAGCCCTTGAGCCTTTTCGCAAGCTCGCGTGCGTGCTCCACCGAATCGTTTACACCGTCGATAAGCGCATACTCAAAGGATATTCTTCTGCCCGTCACAGCCTGATATTCACGGCAAGCCGCAAGAAGCTCGTCGATATTATACCGACGGTTTATGGGCATCGTAGTGCTCCTTATTTCATCGTTTGGAGCGTGAAGAGAAATTGAAAGCGTAATGGGTAAATTCTCTTTCGCCAATCTTTTTATCTCGGGCACGAGTCCGCAGGTGGAAAGAGATATGTGGCGGTAACCGATGTTAAGCCCGTTTTTATCGTTTACAAGATGCAAAAATTTCAAGACGTTGTCGTAGTTATCAAGGGGCTCACCTATTCCCATAAGCACTATATTATCTACTCTGAAGCCATCCTCACCCATATGCTCACGGGTGATGGACTCAATCTGTCCGAGTATCTCTCCTGCCGAAAGGCTTCTTACAAAGCCGTTTTTCGTAGAGGCACAGAAGGCACAGCCCTGACGGCAGCCCACCTGAGTGGAGACGCAGACAGAGTTGCCGTGCTCATATCTCATAAGCACGCTCTCGATTATCGAGCCGTCGTAAAGCCTGAACAGATACTTTTCGGTGCCGTCAAGCCTTGAAACCAGCTTTTCAAGCACACTTGGAGTACGTATTTCAAAATGCTCGTTGAGTATCGGAACAAGGCTCTTCGGTATATCCGACATATCCTCAAAATCGGTCTTAAGCTTTTGAAAAAGCTGAAGCCATATCTGCTTTGCACGGAATTTCGGTATTCCAAGCTCGACTATCCTCTCGCAAAGCTCAGCCTCGTTGAGACTTTTTATGTCAATTTTTTCGGTCATATTTTTATTTCCTTACAATTATATCCGTGAAAAATCCGTCCTCCGATTCTCCGTCGGGGAAATAGGTAACAGGGTATCCCTCGGCTCTTTCAAGCTCGGGGTGGGCTTCAAGAAGTCTGTCGGTTACTCTCTCATTTTCATCCTTATTCAAGGTACAGGTGGAATAGAGAAGCCGTCCGCCACACTTTAAAAGCTTTACGGAATTTTCAAGAATTGCGTACTGTATTTCGGGGAGTCTTTCGATATCCTCACGCTTTTTGGAGCGTATATCAGGCTTTTTGGAGATTACGCCGAGTCCCGAGCAGGGCACGTCACAGATGACGTAATCGGCTTTTTCCTCAAGCTCACCGAAGCTCTCACGGGCATCGTGAGACTCAACCTCAATTATGGATATCCCAAGCCTTTCAGCACCCTTTTCTATAAGCCCGAGCTTACTCTTGTGCAGGTCGAAGGAATATATTTTCCCTTTATTTCCAAGTGACAAAGCCGCCGCAAAGCTTTTACCTCCGGGGCAGGCACAGGTGTCCACAACAACCGACTCGGGAATCGGAGCAAGGCTCTTGACGGCAAGAGAGGATGCCGTACCCTGAACGAAGAAGAGTCCCTCCTCAAAGCCGTAAAGCCTCTCGGGGTCAACACCCGTATCAAGCACAATCATATC
>JAFYTG010000121.1 GCA_017558945.1 Clostridia bacterium | reverse complement strand
CGGAAGGCAAGCTTGTCACCTGCGGCATCCTTTGCCTTCTCCATAAGCTCTCTTATCGAATAAAAATCCTCTACCTCGTAGAGTGTGTATTTTTCTTTAGCCATAACGTACACCTTTCATTTCTTCGAAATTATGATATGTAGTTTTCAATACTATGTTAACACATTTCATCCACAATGTCAATAGTTTTCAAAAACAAATCTCGTTATCACAAATCTTCTTGACACGGTTTTGAATGTGTGGTATACTGATATGTGAATAAATGAAACGGAGTTTTGATATGCCCACAAGAGACGATTTTTTGAACTTTCACTGTCCGAGATATGAAGAATTTCCCGCAGTAGAGCTCTATGCCGAGCAGGTCCTTTCGCTCATAAAGGATTACCTTGCAATTTTTTCGGGTGATACTCCCCTTCTCACCTCAAATATGATAAACAACTACGTCAAGCAGAAGATTGTAAAGCCTCCCGTAAACAAGCGCTACGACAGAGTGCATCTTTCCTACTTCGTGGTCGTATGTCTCTTAAAGGGCTTTATGAATATATCCGAGCTTTGTGAGGGGCTTGAATTCATCCTTGCACGTCACACGGTAAAGGAAGCCTACAACATCTTCTGTGAGGAGCTTGAATACGCCTTCAAGCGTGCCTTTTCCGATAAGTCCGTTCCCGAGGCGGAAGCCCCCGAGAGTGACGAGCTTGTTATAATCCGCGCAATGTGTACATCCCTTGCAAGTCTTACCCTCGTTCACTGTATGATAGACGAAATGAAGCAATAATAAAAAGGAGCTGACTCAGCTCCTTTTTATTTTATACTTGCGTCAAAACCGCTTCAAAATCGCCCTCAAGCGAAAGCTCACCGTAGCCTGCGGGAATGAAAATACTGTCACCCTTTGCAAAATCAAGAGTATGCTCACCGACCGCAAGTCTGCCGTTGCCGTCAACTGCTACCAAAGAAGTAAAGGAATCACGGGAAAGGGTCACGCGTCCCGAACGCTTTACACTTCTCACCTTAAAATACTCACACTCGGCAAGGATATCCCCCTCGGGCTTTTCAAGAGCCGACGACGAAAGCCTTGTTACCTCGAGAGCCTTGTCAATATGGAGAGGTCGGAGATTTCCGTCCTTGTCACGTCGGTTGTAGTCGAAAAAGCGGTAGGTGGTATTGGAGTTTTCCTGCACCTCGCAAATGACGTTACCTCCGCCGATAGCATGGACTGTGCCCGACGGAATAAAGAACACGTCTCCCTTGTGAGCGTTGTAGCAGCCGAGCACCTCGCAAAGTGTACCGTCGGCAATACGCTCTCTTACCTCCTCGGCAGTCACCTCACGGTTAAAGCCGTAATAAATCTTGGCATCGGGCTCTGCCTCAAGCACGTACCACACCTCAGTTTTGCCGAGGTCACCCTCGTTCTGAAGGGCGTAGTCATCGTCGGGATGCACCTGCACCGAAAGGCTTTGAGAAGCATCAATAAACTTTATAAGTATGGGAAAGCGGTCGAAGCGCTCACAGCGTGAGCCGAGCACACCCTCTCCGCATTGCTTGATATACTCGCTCAGAGTCAGCCCCGTACCCTCGACGGTGGACTCTCCGTCGGGATGGGTTGAAAGCTCCCATGTCTCAGCAAGAGGTGTCATATCAACGTTTTTGTTATAGGAGGCTTTAAGTCTTTCTCCTCCCCACAAATAATTCTTGCAGGCAGGAATAAGCCTTACAGGTTTTGTATTCATATTTTTTCCTTTCTCTTTTTTCTGTATTCTGTACTGTAACGGGGTCGTGCCGTAGGTACGGCGGAAAAGCTCGTTGAACCAGGAAAGATTTGAAAAGCCTGATTCAAGCGCTATCTCAAGCACAGAAAGATTACTCGTGCAAAGCAGATTCTGTGCGAAATTGAGTCTTTGCGAGCTTACGTAATCACCGGGAGTTGTGCCGTAATGCTTTTTAAATTCCCTTTGAGTATGCTCACGGCTTTTACCCGAAAGGGATGCAAAATCAAGCTTTTCGGAGGTAAATACCTCAGGCTTTTTTATCTCGTCGTAAAAAGCATCAAGCCATTTCGGTACAGACTCTGAGCCACTCTCGGCAAAATTCATAAAGAATTTCGTGAACAGAGTAACGAGCAAAAGTCTTACCTCATATTTCAGCCTCAATGCATCCTCGGAGGCGTTGAGATTCATAAATTTGCGGTAGAGATAGTCGGTATCCGTTCTTGAAAGTCTGACCGACGGAGGCATAAATGACTCGGTAAAGCCGTATTTTAAAAGCTCCTCGCCGAGATAGTCCGCAAGCGACTCATAGGTTGCTCTTGTAAACGCAAGGTTTATAAACTCAGCGCTCATACCGTCAACTATGCGGTAGCCGTGCTCATCAAAATCACGGATAAAAACGAGACTTCCCTCACGAAGCCTTTTGACGCTACCGTTTATAACGTGGTCTATCTCCCCTCGCACCGTTAAGAATATTTCGTAATAATCGTGAGTGTGAAGCTTAAAGCGTTCACTCTCGCTTCTGACGAGTCTCACACGGCATTCAGCGGGAAAATCAACGTGACGGGCTGCGTATATCTTATATGCCAAAGGGTCACCTCCTTTATAAATATCACTATACCATATTTTTTTATGTCTGTCAACAGAGGATTTTTTCTCAATATGAGTATACAATAAATACAGTATTTGACCGAAAGGGGTATGGCTATGAGAAAATTACTTGAAAAATGCGAGGTCACGTTTAACCTCGTTGACCAAAGCAAGCTGTTAAAAACAGAGGAGCTTTGTGGCTTTGAGTTTGCAAGGGACGGCTACTGCGAGGGTAACACACCCTCGGAAAATATAGTCTGGCAGAAATATAACGGAGAAAAGCTGTCGGATATCGACGCTCACTACTGGCTGAGAGGAAAAATAACGGTGCCCGCATCCGAAAAAGGCGTGACGGTAAGGGTGCGTATAACCACGGGACACGAAAATTTTGATTCCTCCTGCCGTCCTCAGCTTATGATATTCGTTGACGGACTCGACACTCGGGTAATCGACACGAGACATCACTATTTCACGCTTCCCGAGGGTGAACATGAGGTGCTCGTAAATTACTATACGATACCCGAGATAAACGACTTTTACCCTTGTCATATAAACGAGCAGAATAACTTCATTCCGAGACTTGAATGGATATACGACAGCGTTGACCATCTGAGCTACGATATGACGGTGCTCAGACAAGCCCTTCAATACTCGCCCGAGGGCTCAAGGGATTATCAGGAAATACTCGGCGTGCTTGACAGAGTGTGTATGACCCTTGACTTAAGAAGGATAGGCTCTCCCGAGTACCTTGCAAGTGTTGACGAGGCACTCAAAATTACCCGTGAATACTACGACGGATGGGCAAAAAATCCGTCGAAGGAGACGTTATCGGTAATAGGTCACTCTCACCTTGACATTGCGTGGCTGTGGAGAATCTGTCAGGGCTACGAAAAGGCACAGAGAACACTTTCAAACGCCGTTTTATTAATGGACAAATATCCGGAACACAGATTTATGTTTACTCAGCCCGCACTTCTTGAAAAGGTCAAAAAACGTGACCCGAGACTCTTTGAAAAGCTTCAGGCTTACGCTAAAGAGGGGCGCTTCATCGTTGACGGTGCAATGTGGATTGAGCCCGATATGAATCTCCCTTCGGGTGAAAGCCTTGTACGACAGATAGTGTGGGGCAAGAGATTTATCCGTGAAAACTTTGGCGTTGACTCAAAATGCTTATGGCTTCCCGACGTATTCGGTTACAGTGCGGCACTTCCGCAGATACTTAAGAAATCGGGTGTCGATACCTTCTACACCACGAAAATTGCCTGGAATGACACCAACCGCTTTCCTCACTCCTTCTTCAAATGGCAGGGTATTGATGGCACCGAGATACTCGCACATCTGACACACGGACTCGGCGTATTTATGACACCGAAATTCATCCACGATATACACGAAAAGCATCAGGATAAGTCCTTCGTCGCCTCACCTCTTACCACCTTCGGATACGGAGACGGAGGAGGAGGACCCACCGAGGACCAGATAAAATACTACGAGCGTCTGAAGAACGGACTCCCCGGTCTACCGGCAATCAGGATGACCTCGCCGTCTGAATACTTTGACAAGGCAAAAAAGGAATTCGAAGCCTCGACAGAAGCGTTGCACGACGAGCCGCGATGGGTAGGAGAATTATATCTTGAGTTCCACAGAGGAACACTTACAAGCATTGCAACGATAAAGAAGCTAAACCGACGTGCAGAGCTTCTCTGCCACAACGTCGAGCTTTCCTCAATCACGGCAAAAAGGCTTTTAGGCGCAGAATATCCCGCAGAGGTGCTTGACGAAATGTGGCACACCGTTCTCATAAATCAGTTCCACGATATAATTCCCGGCTCGTCAATCAAGCCCGTTTACGATGACGCTAAAGCGGAATTTGAGGGCTTTTTCGACAAGGGAGGCAAAGCTCTCGACGTCGCAGTCAGGACACTTATGTCTTGTGTCAACACCTCCTCCACGGCTTTGGTATACAACCCGAACCCTTATAAATTGAGTGGCATAGTGGAAATTGACGGCAAGAATGCATACGTTGAGGACATCTCCCCTCTCGGCTGGTCTCCCGCAAAGCTCACATATCCTCAAAGTGTCACAAGTGGCAACGGTGTTATAGAGAATGATATACTCCGTGTAAGCCTTGACGAAAAGGGAAATATCCATTCTATCATAGACAAGAGGCAAAACCGTGAGATTATAGAAGAAGGCAAATATGCAAACACTCTCACCTTCTATGAGGACAGACCGCTCTCCTACGAGGCGTGGGAGACCTCCTGCTACTACACACAGAAGAGCTGGGAGCTTGACTCTGTGGACAGCATTGAATACTTCACCGACGGTACCGTCGGAGGAGTGAGAATCAAATCACGCTTTATGGACTCCACATTCATTCAGGAGATAACACTCTCACACGCTTCGGCAAGAATTGACTTCAAGACCTATGCCGATTGGCAGGAGAACCACATTATGCTCCGCGCACACTTCCCGACGGTCATACGCTCAGACTCTGCAACCTTTGAAATCCAGTATGGACACCTTAACCGCCCCACTCACCGCAACACCTCCTGGGACGAGGCAAAATTCGAGGTATGCGCTCACAAATGGGCTGACCTTTCGGAATACGGATGCGGCGTGGCAATACTCAACGATTGTAAGTACGGCTACTCAGCGCTCGGAGGGGATTTGAGCATCACACTTCTCAAATCGGCAACTCAGCCCTACAACAACGGTGACAAAGGTGAGCACACCTTCACATACTCTCTCCTCATTCATAACGGTGATTTCAAGAGCTCGGGAGTAATCGAAGAGTCGACCCTTCTCAACAACCCTCTCACCGTAGTCAAGACCGAGGGCAAGGGCACACTACCCGAGAATTACAGCTTTGCAGAGTCCTCAAATCCTGCGGCTGTCATCGATTGCATCAAGCGTGCCGAGGACTCGGACGCCGTAATTCTCCGCATTTACGAATCACACAACTCAAAAGTAAGCACCACCGTGAGACTCGGCTTTGAGGTTGAAAGAGCGTTTGTATGCGACAATCTTGAAAACGAGCTTTACGAGCTTCCCGTCAGGGATAATTCCATCGACCTGAGTCTTAAAAACTTCGAGCTTCTGACTGTTAAGCTTATATAAACCACTCATTGCAAAGGCGGTGGGCGGAGCGTTATGCTCCGCCCACTTTTTTACCCTATCTCCGCACAAGCAATAGACGAAAATCGCATTCCGATACACCGCCTTTTTGCCCAAAAAGCTTCTATAATTAATCGCATAACGCCAAAATCGTCAAAAATGCACAAAAAGTACACTGTTTTTTCTGTATTTTTATATTATTTGTTGACTTTTAAAGGTCGAAAGATTATACTTAAAGCAACAAATTCTATTATGAAAGGAAAGAAAAAATGAAAAAACTATTAGCTATCGTTATAGCAGTGCTAACCGTTCTCACGCTGACAGTGACCGTTATGGCTTCGGACGCTGACTTCGTGGGAGAAAAGGAATTCACCCTTGCAAGCTATAATGGCTTGACAAAATTCACAAAGTCAGACGCGGAAGCGCAGAAGCTTGAGGACTCCGGTTTCTGGCTTCTTGATCAGAAGGAGACCTACAACCTCAAATTCGTAGGCTTCTTGGGAAAAATAACCTCAGGTGCTCCCTACACCTTCGCAAGTGCGGGCTCAGATGACGGCAAGCTTATCGAGCTCAGCTTCAATGATGAGGGCTGGAACAACAAGCATAAAAGATTCTCCCCCGTCGCAAACACCTTGTCCTCAGAGGGTATGCCTATCGGTATCTCATTAGGTCTTACCGACTACATTCCCGACGGACGCCGCAGAGACAACCTTATGGCAAACTATATGCCCGCCGAGAATTACATAAACGAGGGCGAGGGCGAGTATCTTGACGAAAACAACAGCTACGTCATAATCGAGAACAACGGTACCAAGTACCTCGTATTCTCTCTCGAGCTTTGGCCGAGATCGGGCACTCTCGATTGGTTTACCGAAATCGTTGCCGCTAATACCGACAAATACGTAATCGTTTATACCACCTCCTTTGTTGATGACTCCGGCAATATGTATACTATGTGGGATTGGGCAAGCGGCTTCAAGGCGACGGGTACTACAATGCTCAAGAGCTACAACCTCACTAATGTCGACAAGGCTCGCGACGGTGAGGGCGTATGGAATTACGCTATGGCACAGTTTGACAACATCCTTGCTGTAATTTCTTCAAACATAAAGAGCGCCACCGGCATTCTTACCAATAAGGCTACAAACGAGAGAGGCGTTGAGACTGCACTCATCGGTGCAAATGCTGACAACGGTGCTCACACGGATAACCCCACGGTGCTTCTCACCAAGATTTCCGAGGATAACACCGAGATAAGCGTTGCCTGGGCAAATGCCTTCAAGGGCATCGACGAGTCGAGCATCACTACTATCAAGCTTGACAAGATAGGCACTCTCAAGGCACCTACCGTTGACACAAGCCTTCCTCAGATAGCTATGCAGTACAACGGTACTAACTCCGCTTACATCTACGGCTACGAGGGTAACACCTTCCGTCCCAACGCTAATATGACCAGAGCCGAGGCTTGTACGATTTTCGCACGTCTCCTTCTCGGCAAGCAGACCATTCCCGACGGATATACCACCCGCTTTACAGACGTAAAGGTGGGTGACTGGTTCTACAACGCAGTAGCATATCTTGACGAGACCGGCTACTTCTTCCGTCTTACCTCCGATACCTACAAGCCCAACGAGCCCAT
>JAFYTG010000120.1 GCA_017558945.1 Clostridia bacterium | reverse complement strand
TCGGGTTCGGGATCCGGCTTGGGATCGGGTTTAGGTCTTATGGGAGTGAAATCGTATTCGTTTTCAAACTCCGCCACTACCTCTTCAACATCGTTGCCGTCAAGCTTAAGCTCAGCTTCAAGCTCATTTGCCGAGTTCAGAGAAAGGGATACCGAAACGGTATATTCCGCATCGCTGTACTTGATTCTCGAGTTACCGCCGTCAACCTCGTAAAGCTTATATGTATAGGATTTGCCTACGTCGTCAAAGGTATAAGGAAGCTTGAAGGAAGCATTTCCGTCCTTGTCCGACTTAACAGTCTGCTTTTCCGCGGGATTGTCGAGGCTTTCGAGAATAAACTCGAAGTTTTCGGGACCTATTCTGCCCGTACTCTTATTAACCACTGTCTTGTGTACACGAAGCTCAACGCTGATATCCTGCGGAGGTGCATACTCGTTGGTAAAGTCAAGAGTATTCTGTGTGAATACACCCTCGTAATACGGGCACACAATACTGAATACGCGCGCTTCCATACGTCCGTTACCGCTGTCAACCGCATTTACGGTGATGTGGTATCTCGTTACGTCGTACTTAATACCTGCGGTATCGGTGGGTACCTCCTCCATAAGCACGTAGTAGTGATACCCTCTGTCAGAGGAGTCATATGAAAGTCGGATTGAATAATTCTCACTTCCGTCGGTCAAGGCAACCGCCGTGCTCTTATAGGAAGAGTTGATATCGTCGATTGCAAAATCGGAATCAGTCTCGTAAAGATTGAAGGTGAACTCACCGTCATTCTTTCCAATAAGCGTCTTGGTACCCGAAAGGGTCAAGGAGGTAGCGGACGCCGAATAATTGTTTTCAAACTCAAGCTCAACGTCACCGACCTCTGTTATTCCGTCAACTTTTACAGTCTTCTTAAGAGTGCCGTCTCCGTTATCCTCAAGCAGTACGGAAATCTCATACTCATTGGTATCATAGTCAACGCCCTTCTTATTGTCGGGAATATACTCCTTGACAACGTAGGTGTATAGCTGAGGCACAAATGAGGCTTCACCGCTTACGGTGTAATTGATGGTCGGGAAGGTAAAGTGACCGTTAACGTCGTTAGTAACGGTATAAGTAGGAACGGCTTCACCCGACTCATAAAGCTCGAAGGTGAACTCACCGGGAACGAGCTTTCTACCGTTCAAGGTCTTTTCACCCTTGATAACGAGGGACTCTGTATCGGTTATAGAATAGGTGTTGTTAAAGTATATTTCATCAACCTCAACGTCACCAAAGCCAACGTGATGAATATGAGTGGGAACAGCACTTATAGTCGTGGTATTGCCCACCGCAGACTTAGTAACGCTTACGGTTACGTGATAATCGTGAGCATCGTATCCGATTCCGTTGTCGGTGGCGGATTTTTTCTCGGTAATAACGAGATATTTCGTACCTACACTGTCAAAGGTAACACCGCTGAAGGTGAACGTACCGTCTGCATTGTTGGTGGTTTCACAAAGCTTGGTACCGCTTGCAATATCAAATCTTGAATCGGTCTCGTAAATTTCAAAGGTAAACACGTCGCCACTGCGGATATCACCGCCGTTAAGCGTCTTCTTACCGCTGAATACGATGGGCAGAGAGGTTATTTCGCTATCATAGGTGTTGGTTATTTCAAGCTCGGTGGTCTCTGCTCCGATGCCGTTTGTAGCCGTCGCATCGTACTCATAATAGGTCACCTTAAGCTCGTCAGACCAATCAATTCCCACAACGTATTTAAACTCTGTATCGTAGGTCATACCGGGAATACGGCTTTCAAGAACGGGCATAAGCTCTCTTAAATAGTAGTATTTTTCAGTAGAATAGTCGCTCTTGGCTACGTTGAGAACAAATCTTGCGCTACCGCTTTTCGTGGTGATTGCGCTGTAAACGGGAGTGGTATCCGAATCACTTGCAAAAAGTCCGAATACAAGACCCTCGCTGTAACCGTCAACATCTGCACCATCGCCGTCAATGACCTTTTTGTCAACGGGAATTTCAACGGTAGTTCCCTCAAAGGTATTTACGAAGTCCTTGGTAAGAGTCCATCCGTCCACCTCATTGCCAATGATAGACGCAGAACCTTCATAAACGGAAACGTCGGTTATATGAAGCTCGCCCGTACCGTTGTCGGTAACGGTTACGGTGAACATTGCGATACTGCTGTCGTATACGATATCGGGAACGGGATTCGCATCGGGCTTAACCTCGTGAACGATATAATTGTATCTGCCTACCTTATCATAGGTTACCGCCATATCAATTACATACTTACCGTCACTGCCTACCTCAACGGTATCAATAGGATCACCTATTTCAAGTGTGCCCGTGGTTGAATTGACCTTGACGGGACGGAGAGCAACCTCATACTTGTCGAGCGCATCGTCCCACGCTCTGCCCTCAACGGTCTTATTACCGTTGATTTGAATATTCGTCGAAACGTCATCGTAAGAGTAATTGTTTATGAGAATTACCTGACTCTCCGTGTTCTTTGAAATCACACCGCGTCTTGCGGAGGATGAGGTTCTAAGGGTATAGCCGTTAGGAATATTCTCCTCGGAAACGGTATACTCAACGCCCACGGGAACATGAGTGAAAAGCACGTCGTGGTCACTCTTGAGAGTAAAGGTATAAACACCGTCGGATACCTCGGTAGCCCCTGCGGGTGCAACGATTTCCGAAAGGTCGTCACCCGTAAACACTACGACGATATCAAAGGTCTCCGCTTCAAGCTCGGTAGAAATAGTTTCAAAGGGATGGGTTACCTCCTTTTCAACAAGCAGACTTCCGTAGCCCTTGGGGGTATTTACAAAGCTCACCTCAGATAAGGTGTGCTCTGCAACGGTACCGTTTGCATTAGTACCGATAGCGTAATAGTAGGAGCTGTATTCCTCGCTCACGGTGTATTCGGTGCTTTGCGGAATATCCGTAATATACACGGTATCACCTGCTCCAAGCTCAAGTGTCAAAGTATCCGAAGCAAGTTCAAGAATCTCGTTTTCAACACTGCCGTTTGCACGCTCGATTCGTGCGGGATAGCTTGTAGGAAGAACGGTACCTAGGTTTTCAAGCTTAACCGTAAAGCTAAAGGTATCGGGAGCACCTGCAACCGTCTCGTCAACGGTTTTTGTAAGCTTGATACCCTGAGCGGGAGCTGCGGTTATGCGACCGTTATTACCGAGGTAGTTGAGCATATGATAGCCGTTATGACCTTCACTTTCGTGATGCTCAACGTGAGGGTAGGATGACCAGAGAAGCGTCTCGGTCTCATTATTTTCCTTATGGGTATGTGCCTGCTCGCCGTGTACCTCCTCGCCAAAGTAGAACTCGGCGGAGCCCTTCTTTATAAACCAGCCCTCATAACCGTCAACACGAATTATGGACTCATTGTCAAGAAGTGCGGTGGAAACGGGGTTGTAGGCGCTCTTGAGAGTTGCGCCCGTACCGTCGGTCTCAACCCAGAAATGCTCGGTGAAATAACCGTCTCCGACGGGCTTGGTGTCACCGTCGTACACGTTATATGACGAATCAAGAATCTGCGTGTTCTTAGTAAAGTAGAATCTCTCATTTTCAAGAGATGGTATAAACTGGGTAACCGTGGTATTCATTATACCGTGGTTAAAGACGTGAGGGTCAGTCGTTGCGGGAATGGTAAACGCATTACCGTTATCGTCTCTCCAACGGTTTGTGTAGAAGGTATAAATGCCGTTGCTCTGACGGAAATCCTCCCCCTCTAATTTTTCGGTTATATTGTAGGGAGTAATGTCACTGTCAAGACCTACCTCGTAAAGAAGGGAAATGGGCTTCTTGGAGGTGAAGGTCATAGACCTGAGGTTTTCCTGAGTAAGCTCGTCACCCTCGACACTAATGGTATAGGTCACCATAGGAAGAAGGGATGCGGGAAGGTTCATATCGACGATCTGTATGCCCGTTTCAATATTCTCGCGTACACGGACGAGCATATAAAGCATAGAGCTTTGGACGTGATTTTGCATAACGTCGCCCATATAAAAATAGGAACGTACGATATACTTGGGAGCATTCGAGCCACTCACGTCAACCGTTGAGCTCTCGGTATAAGGAGCAATATAATTATTATCCTCATCTGCATACCAAGCAACGAAATTGGAAAAGTCGGAGGGAGACGTATATCTTATGTAACCGTTGGCTTTTGCTGAATTGATTAGCGCCATAGCATCGGTAACCGAAATGCCAAAACGTTCAGAGGTAGCCTTAAGTATTTCGGTTTCAAAGCCTACGAGCTCGTCATTCGAATATTGTGTGCCATCGTAATCCTTTACCTCGCCCGTCGTTGCAAACTCGGCAAAAAGTCCGCCCGATATAAGCTTGCCCTCACCAATGTAAAGGCCCTTGATATTCTTAACCTCCATATGAGTACCGATTTCGTCGGTAAAGGAGATGTATCCGTCCTGATGAGTGGAGACTCCGGAAATGTAAGTGCTGTAATAACGGGACTGAATTATAATCTCGTCAACGATGGACTGAAAAGCCCCATGGAGTCTTGTAGCATCTGAAGCTTGCCAGTATTTGTCAACGTAATCAAGAGACGTAACCTTGGCAGGATCTGAAAGTCTCTTAACGCGGAAGCTTTGATCACCTGAAAATATCTTGGTTTCCCCAACATCCATTGCAAGATAAGAATCTGCAAAGCCCTTGAAGCGTGAGTAAAGATTATTACTTGTGTTAAGGGGATCAAGAACGTTGTGAGCATAAGCGTGACCTGCAGAAAGCGCGTAACCGAGAGTATAAAAATACGCATCGTTCTCGTAATGGCTTGATATCTCAGCCTCAGCCCAAGCAGCTGTAAGCATAGTGCTGAACGCGGTAATCTCATCCTCGCGGAAGTTGCCGTTTCCGTCGCAGTTAACGTTCGTTGCAGCGTTATACTTATCAATGGTAGTATTGGAGCCCGTCTTTGTTCTGTAAGAAGGCTCACCGTCACTCATAAATACCATAATGGGTATACGCTTGGTACTGCCCTGAATCTTACCATCGGCAATGGTGGTATCCATCTTGAGAAATTCCTGAGTTGCAGCATAGAAGCCACCCTGAGTATAGGTACCCTGAGCCTGAGAAATATATTTTGTACCAACGCTTGCCCCGTTGCCATCCTTAACGCCGTCAGCAATATAGATACGGTTGTTGTTTGATTCTCTTTTGTACGCAAGAATATCACCGCTTGCGGACGAATAGCGGTCAATAGGAAGAAGTACCTGCGCGCTTCCGTTGTAAATTACAACGCCTACGCGGTTGTGATAGTTGAGGTCGAGAAGCTTCTTTACCGCCTCGTTTGCGCCTGCAACCATATCGTCGATTGCCGATGATGAGGCATTGCCCGTGCCCATACTTGTCGAAGCGTCAAGCACTATCACGGTATCGGTGGGAGTGTAGGAGTAGCCGTGAATCTCGGAGTTTGAACCGAGAGCCGAAAGAGCCACCATAAAGTTTTCGTTTCCGAAGCTGTCCTGACCGAACTTAAGGCTTGACTTAACGTCGAAAAAATAAGCATCGCTCAACGCCTCGGTTGCAGTATAAACCGATTTGTCTATAAACACACCGCCTGCATTTCGGCTGCTTGTAGGAGCAAACCATTCGTACCAGCCGTCAAGCGTTTTTGCATCTGCAACCGACGTGCTGATAGTCGTATCGGTTGCCGCATTCACCGACACCGACGAAAGCGGCGGTAAATAGGTTAACAGCATAGTAAAGCAGAGTACTACGCTAAGTATCTGTTTTGCAAATCCCAATCTTTTTTTCATAATCCTTCCTCCTGAAGTTATCCTGCTAAATAGGATACCCCTATTAAAATTTCAAGTCTTTATCCCATCATTAATTTTATAAGCGCCTGCTCGTTCGATTCCTGAACGTATTTTTTGAATTCCATAAGTACACGTTTTCCGACACTTCGGTAATCCATAGCAAGAACGCGCTCGATTTTGGATCTTCTTAACTCCTCGGGAACGTTGTAGTTAGTTAAAATGGTATTAAGTGCGCCCGATATTTTCGTGTCGGTAGAAACGCTGGAATCGTATGACATCAACGTAGAAAATTCAATTCCGAGAACGAGAATTACAGACTCCACAAACTGCTCGTGTGTCCAATTAGGGCAGTAGGCGGCAAATACCTTCTTTGCCCTCTCGGTATCATTCTTGCGAATAATGTCAAGACACCTTATGCTGGAGTATGATGAGAGGTAAAAGTCCCTTGCTATCTCGTCATCCTCACACATTGCCACCATCGCGGCAAGCTCGAGGCAAAGCGCCATGATCGAGCTGAATCCCTCCTTTGCTTCCTCCTCCATCATCTTCCACTGGAAGTCACACAGCAGGTCTACAAGCTCCGCCAAAAGATGCTCCTTCGTCGGAAAATGGAAGGTAAGCACTCCCGGGCTCATATCGAGCTCCTTACACAAGGTC
>JAFYTG010000119.1 GCA_017558945.1 Clostridia bacterium | reverse complement strand
TTTCAAAATATTTTTTAAAACCGTTTATTTCCTTGTGAGTGTACATATATTATCACCATTTTATTTCTTTGTCAAGCCTTTTTTTGAATTTTTTATGACCTTTTTCCTATCTTGTATTTACATTTATTATATAGCACAAAATATGGAAATACCAATAAAAGTTTTTGTTGAAATTAACAATAAAAGGGTGTATAATATTTTCAAATCTATTTGAGAGGTTACCAAAATGAAAAAGCTTATTTTATTATTGATTGTCATTTTATCCGTTTTATCCTTCTCTGTTTATGCAGACGACGTCAAGTGGAGCTACAACGACGGCGTGCTTACGCTTACGGGTGAGGGCAACGTTTACTTTTCCATTTATAATATTAAAGACTTTCCGAGCACACGCGATATACATACACTGGTGCTTTCCGAGGGCATAACGAACGTACCCGTAATATCGGGAATGGAATACAGTCTCAAAAGCATTCATCTTCCGACTACCGTCGAAACGGTATACTATACCATTTATAAATATACCGCACTCGAAAGCGTAACGGTAGCCGACGGCGGAACGCTTACGGTAACCGACGGCGTATTATTCAACGGTGACACACTCGTATGCTACCCTGCGGCAAGGCCTGATAAAAGCTACACCGTACCGAGTAACACAAGGGTTATAGACTCGGTAGCCTTTACAAACGCCCAAAACCTCGTCGAGATAAAAATTCCCAACAGCGTTACTACAATAAACGGCTCAGCATTCTATAATTGTACGAATCTCAGCTCGGTATCACTCCCTTCAACACTCACCGGCATACCGACCGCCTGCTTCAGCACCTGCACCTCGCTTACTTCAATCAAGCTTCCCGATTCAATCACGTCTATCGGAGACTCTGCATTTTACAAATCGGGACTTAAGAGCATCACTATCCCGAAAAACGTCAGCACCATTGAGGCCAACGCATTTTCAAATTGCATATTCCTTGAAGCCGTATCCTTTGACTGTGACCGTGTAAGCATCGGCGAAAAGGCATTCGCATACACGAAAATCACAAGCATCACGTTCCCTAAAACCGATTCGATTTCCGCAGCGTTTGAGGGCACCTCTATTAATAAGGTATTTATTCCGAGAGAGGTAAAAAGAATCAACCTCGGCGCATTTCCTTCGACCATGCTCAAAAACGTATACTACGAGGGCACGGACGCTGAATGGAGCAAGATTATAATCTCTCCAAGAAACGACGGATTGAAAAGTGCCGCCATCGAATACAATTCTCTTCCTTTTATTGATATATCCCAAAAGCATTGGGCATTCAGCTTCGTAAAGACTCTTTACGATAACAAAACGGTAGGCGGTACAAGCCGTACGACCTTCGAGCCTGATGCAACGCTTACCTGGGGTCAGGCAATGAAGATGCTCCTCGTTTCAAGCGGTCACGGTGAAAAATCTCCTACCGACAGCCACTGGGCATCGGGATATATGTCATATGCAAAATCTCTCGGGATCGTCAAGGACGGAACGTCCCCTGATGCTAAAATCACCCGTCTTGAGTTTTGCGAATCGACCGCAAAGCTCAAAGGCATTTCAGACCAGCCCGACGTCAACCCCTTCAAGGACACCTCCAACGCTTCCGTTCTGGCTCTTTATAAAAAGGGAATAATCGGCGGAACGAGCGCCACCACATTCGAGCCAAACGCCACTCTGACAAGAGCGCAAATATCAAAAATTATCTGCTTACTCGGTCAATAGAGCAATATTTTTAATAAAACGAGCCAAACACATCAAAAATCACAAGGAAATCTTGAATTATTTGATTTATAATAGTATTACTACATTACCTTGGAGGTACTTATGAAAGAAAGAATTATACAGTTCGGCGAAGGCGGTTTTCTCAGAGGCTTTGCCGATTGGATGTTACAGAAGGTTAACGAGCAGACCGATTTTGACGGAAAGGTAGTCGTTGTTCAGCCCATCAAGAACGGTATGTGCGATATGCTTACAGCTCAGGGATGTGAGTACACTCACATCTGCAGAGGCGTTGAGGGAGTAGAAACCAAAAAGATAGACGTTATCTCCCGTTGCGTTAAGCCCTACGACGATTTCGATGCATATATTGCGCTTGCCGAAAATCCCGATTTTCGTTTTATCATCTCCAACACAACTGAAGCGGGAATTACCTTTGACGCAAACGACAAGCAGACTGACAAGCCTGCAAGCTCCTTCCCCGGAAAGCTCACTCAGCTTCTCAAGAAAAGATTTGACCTCGGTCTTAACGGCTTTGTTTTCATCCCTTGCGAGCTTATTGACAAGAACGGTGAAAATCTCAAAAAGTGCATTCTTTCCTACGCAGACCTCTGGTCACTCGGAGACGGCTTCAAGGCTTGGATCGAAAAGGACAACATCTTCTGCAACACGCTGGTTGACAGAATCAACACGGGCTACCCCAAGGAAGAAAAGATCGACCTCGGCTACGAGGACAATATGATAAACACCTCAGAGTATTTTCATCTTTGGGTCATTGAGGGCTATAACGGTCTTTTCAACGAAATCCCCTTTGACAAATGCGGTCTCAACGTAATCCTCACCGACAATCTTGCAATGTACCGCACCCGTAAGGTACGCATTCTCAACGGCGCTCACACCTCTCTCGTTCCCTATGCATTGCTTGAGGGCTTTGACACCGTAAAATCTTGCATCGACGACGAAAAAATGAATGCTCACATAAGAAAGTGTGTATTTGACGAGATTATTCCCACCCTCGACCTTCCCCGCGAGGAGCTTGTAGAGTATGCAGACAACGTACTTATCCGTTTTGCAAATCCTTATATCAAGCACTATCTCTCATCCATTGCGCTCAACTCGGTAAGTAAGTTCAAGGTACGCGTGCTTCCTTCAATACTTGAGTATATCAAGCGCTTTGACAAAATGCCCGAAACACTCATTTTCGCATTTGCAAAGCTTATTGCCTTTTATCGCACCGATATGACCAACGATGATGAGGAAATCGTCAAGTTTATGAAGACGGCATCCGTTCACGATATTCTCGCAAAAACGGAATACTGGGATGCAGACCTCACCTTCCTTGAGGCTGAAGTGAATAAATATCTTTAATAACAATAGGAGGAGTTACGGCTCCTCCTATTGATTTTTCTGTAATTTGGTTGTATAATCTTACCATTGGAGGCGATTATATGTTGACGAAAACAATAAACGGACTATCGGCAAAGTATCTCAATATGCTCCGAGATATTTGCAACATTGAAAGTCCTACATATTATAAGGAAGGAATTGACAAGGTCGGAGAATACATCATCCGCTTTGCCGAGGAAAAAGGATGGGACATCGAGGTGCTTGAGCTTGAGAATGCAGGTAATCCTATCTGTATTACAATGAACAAGGATGCCTCTCTTGAGCCCATTGTATTTTCGGGACACATTGACACGGTACATCCGCTCGGACTTTTTCCTACCCCTGCCGTAACCGTTGACGGCGACAAGATGTACGGTCCCGGTGTGGCTGACTGCAAGGGTGGTGTAATATCATCCCTTCTTGCAATGGATGCACTTGAGGCCTGCGGATTCAAATCACGCCCCGTAAAGCTTATCATACAAACCGACGAGGAAACGGGAAGCCGTACAAGCGGCAAGAAAACCGTTGAATTCATGGTGGAAAAGTCACGTGGTGCGATAGCGTTTCTCAACACAGAGGAGATTTCAGCGAACAACACCGTAACCCTTTCCAGAAAGGGTATTGCCCGCTTCGAATTCACTCTTCACGGTGTTGCAGGACATTCCGCAAAATGCTCCAAGGAAGGCGCAAGTGCTATTCTTGAGGCAGCTCATAAAATAATTGAGCTTGAAAAATTCAAGGATGAGCATGGTATCACCTGCAATTGCGGTGTGATTTCGGGAGGCTCGGTTGCAAACACCGTTCCCGAGGAATGCAAATTTACCGCAGATTTCCGCTACGCAACAATAGAGCAGCTCGACGAAATAAAGAAGAATGTCAACAAGATAGCGGAAGCCGTTTACACAAAGGACGTAACCTGCGATGCGGAACAGATAAGCGACCGTCCGTGTATGCCCGTCAGCAAAAGAAATTTCGACCTCTTTGACAGAATCAACGAAATTTATGAGACCTGCGGTCTGCCCTCACTTAATTACAGACACGGTCTCGGAGGCTCGGATGCAGCTTATATCACCATTGCCGACATCCCTTGCATAGACAGTATAGGAGTATACGGCGGCAAAGTGCATTCCGTAGAAGAATACGTCGTTACCAAATCAATTGCAGAAGCCGCATTAAGACTTGCGTGCATTGCCGCAAATATTTGACAAAGGAGATGTAAAAAAAGTCCAGACCGCCAAAAACAAGAAAGCATAAGCAAATGAGACTGTTTATCAAAACAAATACAGATAAGATAAATATTAAGGTAAAAACTCAAAAATGAGTTTTCTCGAATAAATCATATGTTTTTGGCTCTGAACAAACCTCGCCACTACCGTACGCTCGTACGCTGACGGGCTTCGGTTTGTCCATTCTGGAGCATTTTTTCC
>JAFYTG010000118.1 GCA_017558945.1 Clostridia bacterium | reverse complement strand
GCGATGTAATGCTCTTATCCCTTACCGGCGGCTCAAAGGGCGACGAGGAAAATGGCCGCTCCGACTATTTCATCGACCTGAGCTTTGACGGATGGCGAGAGGTTATACTTCTTGATGCAGACAACGCAGAGTACGATTTTGAAAAGTATAACTTCAAAGGAATCGGAACCATTGGTATGCAGTATGCAACCTATCGTATAACCACGTCCTATAAGGCGATAGATTCTGTGTACGTACGCACCGTTGGTGAGACCGGATATACGGCAAGGCTGGGTGAGCTTACTGCATATACCCACACCGATGCGCCCATCAAGAATCCGACAATAACCGTCGGCTCGTCAAAGATGACCTTCAACTGCGAAATGAAGAGCGGAGAGTATCTCGAATACGACCCGCTTACTAACAAAGCAATTCTTTATCACAACTATGAGCAAACTAAGGAGGACGTAACCTTTAGCGGAGCTCTCAATATTCCCACCGGAAGCTTCAGTGCTGTATATTCCGCTGAATCACTGACCAACGCTCCGTTAAGAGCAAGAGTGGTACTCGGCTTCTCCGGTCAGGAAATCGGCAACAATTAAACACTTTACAAGGAGACGGTTAACCCGTCTCCTTTTTATTTGTTCAAAGAACAAAAAGCAATTATGCACAATAATATTTAATATAATTGGTTATTTGTCACAAGCACATAAAAACACATCAATTTTATTAAGAAAAATTGTATAAATGTCGTAAAAATCTGTTGATTTTTATATTCTTTTATGATAGTATATAATTACTCTAATTTTTGTGTAAAGGAGAAAAGAGATGAAAAAAATCTTATCCGCAATCCTTCTCATCACGCTTTTGATTTCTGCTCTTTGCATTTTAGCAACAGCAGAAAACTTCGTAGGCGAAGGTGAGTTCACGATTGCAAGCTATAACGGAGTTAATACCTTCGTTAAAACCGCAGAAAAGACAACCGCGCTTGAAGACTCAATTTATTGGCTTCTTGACAACAAGGCATCATACAATTTAAAGTATGTTTCCTTCATCGGTCGTGTTGGTAACGCTTGCCAATACACCTACGCCAAGATCGTTACAAACGGCGGCGGAACGATTGACGATCTTACAAATATGAGTCTTTCCGACCCTATTTGGAACGAACAGTACAAGAGATTTGCCAACACCCTGAAGCCTCTTACCGATGAGGGTATCCCCTACGGTATCAGTGTGGCTACGCAGGATTACGTATCCGACGGTATCAATCGTTCTAACCTTCAGGCTGATTACCTCGGCGTTGAGACCATAATGCATGAGGATGCAGAATACGAATATTACGACGATCAGAACTACGTAACCATAATCGACCATAACGGCAAGAAGTATATGGTATTCCAGCTTGAGCTTTGGCCTCGTGAGGCGGCGCTCGACTGGTTTAACATCACTATGGAAGCCAACCCCGACAAGTACGCTATTATCTATACCACGTCATTTGTTGACGAATCCGGTGCAATGTACACAATGTGGGATTGGGCTAACGGCTTCAAGAGCATGGGTACCACATCAATCAAGGCAAGAAACCTTACCCACTCGGGCAAGCCCCGTGACGGTGAAGGCCTTTGGAATTATTCCTTCGGAAAATTCGATAACATTCTTGCAATCGTAAGCTGCTACAATTCTCCCGCGAGCATCGTTACCTCGACCATTAAGAACGACAGAGGCGTTGAGGTTGCATCAATTGCAGCTAACGCTGACGCAGGACGTCACGGTGCAAACCCCGCTCTCCTTTTGCTTAAGCTTTCGGCTGACAATACCGAAATCACTTGCGCTTGGGCAGACGCATTCGAGGGTGTTGACAAGTCCTCTGTTACCACAATCAAGCTTGGCAAGATAGGTACTCTTGCAGAGCCCGAGGTTAAATATTCTCTTCCCCAGATACCCACACAGTATAACGGTGCAAACACCGCATACATCTTCGGTTATGAGGGCAACACCTTCCGTCCCAATGCCAATATGACAAGAGCAGAGGCTTGTACCATCTTTGCTCGTCTCATACTCGGCACACAGACCATTCCCGAGGGATACACAACTCGTTTTGAGGACGTTAAGACGGGTGATTGGTTCTACAATGCAATCGCTTACCTCGATGAAACCGGTTACTTCCACCGTAACACAAACACAAAATATAAGCCCAACGAGCCTATTACCCGTGCAGAGTTTGTTGAGCTTGCAAATTCCGCATCCTCACTCGTTGGTAACTCCACCGTTACCTTCAATGACGTTCCCGAGGATCACTTCTACTACGATTCAATCGTTGCAGCCGCTGCATCAGGTCTTGTAAACGGCTATGAGGATGGCACCTTCCGTCCCGATAATACCATTACAAGAGCCGAAGTAGTTACCGTAATCAACAGACTTTTGGGTCTCACCGTTTCCGCAAGGACCGTAAGCATGAGCAACCTCGAAAATGAGTTTGTAGACATTACAACTCACTGGGGACGTCTCAACATTCTTATGGCTTCCAACTCAAACGTACACGGTGATTACTATTATGAGGCAACTCTCGACGGAGTAAAAGAAACCTCCTCTGCCTACACCTTCGCTAACAAGCACTTCTCATTTGAGCTTAACAAGAAGAACGGTAAGATCTCCAAGATCACCAACCTCCTCACCGGCGAGGACATTACAAGAAACGCCGCAAGCCCTCAACTTTTGTACATCACCAACGCAAAGGGCGACGAACTGCTTGGGCACCACAATCCGGGCTACGGGCTGGCATCCCGCCCGTGGCGTTGCCCGCAACATGTTCATGCCCAAGGCATTGCCAATGACCGATGGACGGTGG
>JAFYTG010000117.1 GCA_017558945.1 Clostridia bacterium | reverse complement strand
GTCCTTGGCATCCTTATATTTGTCGTTGGCACAAACGATTTTTATGGTTACAGACCTCGTGTCGTCGGTTATCTGCACGCTTGCGATGGTTTTGTCACCTGCACGGGTAACACGGTCCTCGGAAAAGAACACTCTGCCACATACACAGCAAAGCTCCTTCTCCTTGAGGGTGTAAAACTTTTTTATAGAAATCGGCTCGGGCATATTTTTGGGCTTTGCACCGTAAAAAAGCTCGGGCTCGGTGGTGTCGAAGGTTACGAATCCACTCTGGAAGAAGCTCTTTCCTTCAACTGTCGGAAGCTCCTCCTCCTTTTCGTTGTCAAACAGAGTGGTTGAATTGTCACGTGGCTCTTCTTTCTTGATGTTGAGGGTCATAGTTGCATTTGAAAGTGCGACGTATTCCTCCATACTGAATGGCTTTTCGTCAATTATCTCAAAGGTGACAGCCTTGCCGAATTCCTCAAGCACGATATCCGAGAGAATTTTTTTGCACTCGGATTCGGAGGGGAGCTTGCCAAGACCGTTTGACAGAATTATTTTAACGTGATTATCCTCAATTTCCATTCTGCCTCCGTCAAAAAAGCCGTTTGCAAGAGTGGTGTTACGGGAAAGCTCACGGATAAGGTCCTCATAGTAGGACGGGGTAAAAAGCGATTCGGGATAGCTTGGCATAAAGAAGCAGGCGGCAAGATCGTACGCCTCTGCAACGTCGTGCTCAAGCTCGTAAAGGGTGGCACGTGTCATTATATGCTCTGACCGGAAGTTGACCAGCATAGTACGCTTTTCTTTGTTGACACGGCATCTGTAATGATAGCAGGTTTCTAAAAAATCTCTCTTCACGCCTGACGGAGCATATTTTGAAAGCAATTCCGCAAGGCTTTTTTCACATTTTACAAAATCTTCAAGCTTCATTTTCGTTCCTCATATTTTCTATTTCATTTATAAGTGCCCCGATAAGTTTTTCTTCGCTTACCTTGGCTATGATTTCGCCCTTTTTGAAGAGTAGGGCTTCTCCCGTGCCTCCTGCGATACCGACGTCGGCTTCTCTTGCCTCACCCGGACCGTTTACGGCACAGCCCATTACGGCAACCTTGATCTGCCTCGTACCGATGGGCTTAGTCTTCTTGAGTATTTCTTCTACCTCCTTTGCTATTTTTATTATGTCAATTCTCGTTCTTCCGCAGGTGGGACAAGAGGTAACCTGAAAGCCACCCTTGTTGTAAAGACCGAGAGAGGACAACAGTGTTTTTGCAGCCTCCACCTCCTCGACGACGTCGTCGGTGATGGAAATGCGTATGGTGTCTCCAATCCCCTCAAGGAGAAGAGGTGATAGACCTGCGCTTGACCGCACAAGGCTTGATTTAAGCGTGCCCGCCTCGGTTACTCCGAGGTGAAGCGGATTGTCGCAGGCGTTTGATATAAGTCGGTTAGCACCGATTACCGTCAGTGCATCCGAGGATTTTACCGATATTACCGTGTCGTAAAAATCAGCACGCTCAAGTGCCTCCTTTTCACGCATTGCGCTTTCAAAGAGCGCCTCGGCACAAGGTGAGCCGTATTTTTGAAGCACCTCTTTTTCAAGGCTTCCGCCGTTAACTCCTATTCTGATGGGAATATTCTTTTCACGACATATTTTTGCAACCTCACGGACTCTGCCGCCGTCACCGATGTTGCCCGGATTTATTCTGATTTTGTCAATGCCTGCCTCCGCCGACTCAATGGCGAGACGGTAGTTGAAATGTATGTCGGCAACGAGTGCCACCTCATACCCTTCAATTGCTTTTTTGTAGAAGGGGATGTTGTGTACCGATTCCATATCGGGCACGGTGAAGCGTATGACGTCACAGCCTGCCTCGGCAAGTGAGAGGATCTGCTTCTCGGTTGCCTCTCTGTTACGGGTGTCGGTGTTGGTCATCGACTGAATAAGTATAGGCGCACCCCCACCTAAAGTGAGGGTGCCAAGCTTTATTTTACGGGTTATTTTTCTCATAATTTATCCTTTAGAAAAGCTTAAATATATCCTTGAAGGTAATGATTGCCATAAATCCAAAAAGGAGTATCATACCTGCGAGGTGAACGTAGCCCTCGTGCTCGGGCTTTATAGGCTTTCTGCGTACAGCCTCAATCAGCACGAATACAAGTCTGCCTCCGTCAAGCGCAGGAATGGGTAAAAGATTGAAAATTCCGAGATTCATACTGATGAATACGAATAGCGTTGCAAGTGTGCGTACGCCCATTGAGGCGCTTTCGGCAATTGCGTTGACCGTGCCGACGGGACCTGATACGGCTTCAACTCCGTACTTGCCCGTGATTAGTCCTATGAGTGAATCATATATAACCTTGACGGTGGAAAAGCTTTCGTAAACTGTTTCATAAAGCAGAGCTTTCAAGGTCTTTTTCTGTGCATAAACCGAGAAATCGGGCATTCCGAAGGTGACACCGTCCTCTTCATCTGTGGTGAATTGGATATCCTCAAAGAGAATTTTCTCTCCGTTTCTCTCTACCGTAATGTCAAGAGGCTCGGCGCCGTCGAGCATAATTTTGTAGGAGATATCCTGATATACCTTCATTTTCTCGCCATTTATCTCAACGATTCTGTCTCCGTCCATAATTCCCGCGCCATAAAGCACCGACTCTTCAATAGGATAATTCGGTGAGTCTGCAACGACGCAGGATGCGTAATAGGGAGATGAGGCGAGAATGATGAACATTGTGATGATTGCCGTCAGAATATTCATTCCCGAGCCTGCAAAAAGTATAACGAAGCGTTGATACCACGGCTTTTTATTGAGGGCGTTTTCATCCTCCGAGTTTTCGTCCTCACCTACCAGACTTACGAAGCCTCCGATGGGTAAAAGACGTAGAGCGTAAAGAGTACCGCTCTTATTGCTTCGGCGGGATATGAGCTTTGGACCCATACCGATTGAAAATTCCTTGACACCCACCTTGAACATACGCGCGGTGATAAAGTGTCCGAATTCGTGAGCGAAAATCATAAAGCTGAAAAAGAGGAGTGCTAAAAGTATTTTCCAGACCATCGTTTTCCTCCAACGGTTTTTAAAAAAGTTTATGCGAAATTCGTTTGATTATGCCTTTACTCCGACGAGTGCATCAATATGCTCTCTTGCGAGTCTGTCGTGCTCCTCGATAATCTCAAGGGTGAGTGCTTTTTCAACGGGAATGGTGTTGACCGCACTTTCCACAGTGTCGAAAATATCGAGGAAGCTTATTTTTCCACCGAGGAAAAGCTCAACTGCACGCTCACCTGCACCGTTGAGTACGGCGGGAGCGGTTCCTCCAAGTGTTATGGCACGCCTTGCGAGAGGGAGGAGAGTGAAGGTCTTTTCGTCGGGTGGAGCAAAGGTGAGTGTAAAGGACTGAGTATAGTCCATTTTTTTACAAAGTGACTCCGAGCGCTCGGGATAGGTAAGCGCAAACTGTATGCAATGCTTCATATCGGGATGTCCGAGCTGTGCGAGTGTAGAGCCGTCGCAGAATTCCACCATAGAATGAACTATGCTCTGACGGTGTACCGTGACGTCTATCTTATCGGCAGGGACGTTGAAAAGCCTTGCCGCCTCGATAAGCTCAAGCCCCTTGTTCATAAGGGTTGCGGAGTCTACCGATATTTTTGCGCCCATTGACCAGGTGGGATGGGCGATAGCCTCGGCAGGCGTGATGCTCTTAAGCTCCTCACGGGTCTTGCCGAAGAATGGGCCTCCCGATGCTGTGATTATAAGTCGGTTTATAAATCTGCTTGAATTGTGCTCCGAGTCAAGACATTGGAAAATTGCCGAATGCTCACTGTCAACGGGAAGAAAGCGTACACCCTTTTCCTTAACCTTTTTGAGAATGATCTCACCCGATGCAACGAGTGGCTCCTTGTTTGCCATAGCAATATCCTTGCCCGATTCGATTGCCGCAAGAGTCGGACGGATACCGCTTTTGCCAAGTAACGAGTTGAGAAGAATATCAGCGTCGGATATTGCCGCCGCTTCAATAATACCTTCGTCGCCCGACAGTATTTTAGTGTTGGTGTCGGCAACTCTGATTTTGAGGTCGGCAGCCGCCTTTTCATCGGCAACGGCACAGTATTCGGGACGAAATTCCCTTATCTGTGCTTCGAGCAGGTCAATGCTTCGTCTTGCCGCAAGAGCGGTTATTTTGTATCCCTTTTCTCTTGCAACCTCAAGCGTCTGCGTACCGATTGAGCCTGTTGACCCGAGGAGCGCTATCTTTTTCATAATACCTCCAAGGGAAGCTCGGTGACGAGGTACAGAAGCACCGATACCGAAAGGATGGAGTCAAAGCGGTCAAGCACTCCTCCGTGACCGGGGAAAAGCTTGCCGTAGTCCTTGATGCCGTAGTGACGCTTGATGAGTGATGCTGAAAGGTCTCCAAGCTGAGAAACGACAGCCGCGATAAGACCGATAACACCGAGAAGTATCACGCTCTGCGTGTCACAACCCTTTACTATACTATATAATACAAAACTTAGTGTACAAAAAACAGTACCGCCAATCGCTCCTTCAACGGTTTTTTTAGGGCTGACCTCGGGAATGAGCTTGTGCTTTCCGAAAAATACACCCGTGAAATATGCGAATGTGTCGGTTATCCACGCTCCGAGGAATACGAGAGGGAAGTAGAAGCCGCCTTCTCTTGAGAAAACAAGAAGGAGCGCGCCAAAGCTTGCAACAACGTAGAAGGTGAACGCAAAGAACACAAGAAGCGTGTCTATTTTATAAGTCTTGTGAGCCAATACTCCTACGAAAAGAAGGAGGAAAAGTAAAAGGCTCATAACGGGTACGTAGTGAGAAAGTGATTCTCCCGTTGAGAGAAGGAGAAATGCTCCCGCCACTATTGACGGTATGACGAGGAGCGGCTTTTTTGCTCCTACACAGCCTGCCGCTTCAACTATTGCAATACAGCCGATGACAGCAAGCGCAAGCTTAAGTATCGTTATCCCTGCAAACAGCTCGGTGTTTGCAAATATAAGCACGGGAATAAGTACGCAGAGCGCTACCACTGCGGTTATAATTCTTGTAAGCATATTTAACTTCCTTTACTTTTTTGGTGCAACATCACCAAAGCGTCTTTGACGGGTTGAGTAGAAGGCGAGTGCATCGTCAATATCCTTTCCCGTAATATCCGGCCAGAGCTTCGGAGTAAACCACAGCTCAGAGTAAGCGCTTTGCCAGGTGAGAAAGTTTGAAAGCCTCATTTCACCGCCCGTGCGGATGATGAGATCGGGATCGGGCTGACCCGTCGTGTAAAGTGCGTTTGAAATATCCTCCTCGGACACCTCACGCTTTCCCTCGGAAATAAGCTTGTTGACCGCCTGCACGACGTCGGCACGACCTCCGTAATTCAAGGCTACGTTAAGTGAATGGGGATAGTGAGCGCTCTTTTCCTCCGCCTCGCGCATAAGCGTCTGAACCTCGGGAGAAAATCGGCTTCTGTCACCGATGAAACGCACACGGCTGTTCTTTTTTCTGCCTCCCGCAATACCCTCTTCAAGATATTCAACGAGAAGCCTTATTATCCCCTCAACCTCACTCTGAGGCCTTTTCCAGTTTTCCGTAGAAAAAGCATAGACGGTAACAAGCGCAATATCACGGTCGATGCAATGCTCG
>JAFYTG010000116.1 GCA_017558945.1 Clostridia bacterium | reverse complement strand
CGTATTCATAGGATGCGGTGCCCATATAGATACAGTAAGTACCCTCGGGAAGAGAGGTCAGTACCTCGAAAATAAAGAAGGTATCTCTTACGGTAACGCCGATTTTGACCTCTCCCTTCTCGGTTTTGAGAAGGAATGCTTCATCCTCAAAATCAAGAGAGAGAATTTTAAATTCCTGCCAATTTTCGTCAGTCAGAGCAAAAAAGCTTTTCTTCTCACCCGTGATATCAACGCCGTCCGCCGTCACAACAGACAGAAGAGTTGCATCACTGCGGGAAAGCTCGAGCTTTACTGTTTTGTTTTCAAGCGTTATTGCTTTCTTCGTAACCTTAACAGCCATAAACATTTCTCCATTTGTATCATTTTACATCTTATTTTAAGGCATTTTTTACCTCAAGGTTAGTCTACCATAAAACAAAGCCGAGGTCAACAAATTATAAAATTTTTGCTTTTTTCGGCAGATTACACAATTCAAAGAAGGCTTTTTTGTTAAAAAGAAAAAACCGCCGAGGCGGTTTTTCTTATTTACGGTGTCATTTTATTTCTTTTCCCGTTGTTCCGACAGTAAGTATCGCGTTTATCGGGCAATTATTGAGGGATACGCCCGAGAGGCTTGCCCTATACTTGCCCTTGGGCACGGTAAGAGTGCCCGAGAAATATATCTCCTTTTCGTTAGCGTAGCGGTCAATGACGACGGCGCGCTTGCCGTCCCACTCGATAAAGTCGGTGGACTGAAGCTCGCACTCGAACATAACCGATTCGCCGCCGACGGTAACGGTGGGATTCTTGACGATATTATACACGTGGGTACAAGCCTTGACGCTTGACATACGAACTCCCTCAACGTCACCCGTTGCAAGAAGCTCCACTCTTGTGACGGCACCCATATACGGCATAAAATTGTGTATATCGTACATATAGACGCCCTTTTCGAAAAGCTCCTCGCGGTCGCCGTTATCGAACTCGCAAAGCACGAAATCGCGCCAGCCCTCAAAGTCGGTGTCGATAATGCAAAGACCGTAGTTCCTATCCTGATCCGCCCCCGAGCTGAAGCGGAGTCCGAGAGCACCCTTTCTGCCGTTACCCTTGACGCGAACGGTCATAGCAAGGCTCTTCATAAGATTGAACTCACAGCCGAGCTTGTGCAGACGAAGCTGCTCGGAGACCTCCCTCTCCTCGTTCATCGGCAAAATGAGAATGGGGTCACGTCCGAGGCTGGACAGACAGCTTTCAATTCTCACGAAGGGGGTCTGCTTCTTGAAGGGGTTATAGAGAGCGGTCTCGCGGCGGCTCTCCTCCTCGATGCCGTAAAGTCTCCTTCTGTCGTAATTCTTTTCAACGAGGACGTATTTACCGTCACCCTTATCGGCTACCGCAAGCTCGTTCGGATTTGCCCTTGCCCGTTTGAGAAGCTCCTCCGAGAAATAATGCTCACGGCGAAGCCTGTCGTAGAATTTGTATATCGTAAGGTTACGTCTCCAGCCGTTATTAAGATGATAATGACCGTAGGCTATCGAGTAATTATAAAGGATTGCGAGCGTGCCCATCTGCTCTATTGCATCACGGTGGAAATACTGAATGTAGTGATTTCCGGGATAGTAATCTGCAGAGGGATACATCCACATCCAGCCGAGCGTAGCGTTATAAAGGTGACGAGCTGCGCCCTTATTGGAATTGTGGTGTATGCGGTTGAATCTCTTATAGCCGCGAAGCGGCATATCCCAAGCGCCCATTCTTGCACGGGCAGCCCATATAGACGCAGGCATATCCGCAAACTCCAGAATAGGCTCATCGTGACAGTTCTTTATTATTTCATGTGTGAATTTTGCAATGTAGTAGGGACGCTCCTCAAGTCTGCAATGACGCTTTGTGCCGTCAACCGCATCAAGATAAATCATCGTGTATCCGCCCTTATTGTAGCTTTCGGCGGTCTTGCGTGCAATTTCAAGGAAAAGCTCACTTCCGTGTCTGGGGGCAAGATAGTTAAAGCAGCCGTCAATATGGTAAACGGTCACGCCCTTCTTGTGCTCTGCGGGGGTCGTTCCGCAAGCACCTCTCTCCTCTACGATAAAGCCGTTGGGAGCGTTCTTATACTTAACAATCTCCTCGTCCACCAAGACGTAGGGAGAATTGGTGGCAAAGAAGCCGTAAAAATCCGAAAGGTCGGCTGTGGATTCAACCGTAGGAACAAAGTCTGCCGATGCCGAAATATCCTCGGAAAGAGTGAACTCCTCACGGGTGGCAAGCTCCTTCTGCCACTTGGGGTTTGAAAGAAGCCCGTGGCAAAGGGGGTCGATATACTGTCCATAGGTATGAAAGCTTGCTTGTATTCCACGCTCTGCAAGACGGTCGGTAACCCGCGCCTTGAAATCCTCGTGTCCGTCGTAATGGACGTATTCAAAGTCACCCTGACGGAAGGAATTTTTGCTGTTCTGCGTTATATCAAGGTGGTCTACTCCAAGATACTCAAGGGCATCAATATTTTCGTTAATATAATCAGGCGAGCAGGAGGTGGCAACTATATAATTTCCCTGCACCTTGTCGTTATCCCACGACCAAGCACCTGCACTTCTCATAACGATGCCATTCTCGGGGTCTATCTCGGAGCAAAGCTTACGAAGCGTGGCTCTTCTGCTCTTTTCGGGAATCACCGCAAAGCCGTAGCGTGCGCCGATCGCTCCCTCAAGGTGCTCGTATACTCTTGCAATAGTTTTCTTATCGTAGCCGTCGGGGAAATATTCGGGGTCGACCGTAACCGTCATTGCAACGCCTACCGCTCTCGGTCCGTTATCGTCGTCGCGGTCGTATTCGTAGGAGGCGTTGCCCATATAGAGACAGTAAGCACCCTCGGGAAGGGAGGTCAATACCTCGAAAATAAAGTAGGTATCTCTTATGGCAACAGCAATTTTAACCTCTCCGAGCTCGGTCTTGAGGATAAGCGTGTCGCCCTCCAAATCGAGCCCTTCATTTTTAAACTCCTGCCAGCTCTCGTCGGTCAGGGCGAAAAAGTGTTTTTCCTCTCCCGTAATATCAACGCCGTCTGCAGTCACAACGGACAGAAGTGCTGCATCCTTGCGTGAAAGCTCAAGCTTAACCGTTTCGTTTTCAAGCATTATTGCTTTTTTTGTAGCAGTAACAGCCATAGCATTTTCCTCATTTTAGTATTAGTATATTTCAGGCGCTTTACACCTAAGGTCATTTTAACATACAAAAAAACAAAAATCAATCGATTTAAAGCGGCGAGTCTCTATTATACAAAAATAAGTCTCTATTGTACAAAAGCTCACTTTATCTCCTTGCCCTCGGTACCAAGCGTAAGTATAGCGTTTATCGGACATCCGTTGAGAGACACTCCCGAAAGGCTTGCCTTATATTTTCCGCAAGGCACGGTAAGGCTGCCCGAGAAGTAAATCTCCTTTTCGTTGGCATAGCGGTCGATGACCACGGCACGCTTACCGTCCCACTCGATAAGGTCGGTGGATTTCAGCTCGCACTCGAAGGTAACGCTCTCGTTTCCGACGGAGGCGGTAGGATTTTTAATCACGTTATATACCTGACGGCAGGCTGTGATGCTTGACAGGTGAACGCCCTCGGTATCTCCCGAGGTCATAAGCTCAACCGAGGTAACACCGCCCAAATTAAAGAAGTGACGGTGAAGCTGATATGCGTGACAGCCATTTTCAAAGCCAAGCTCAACACGTGAGCCGTTATCGGTCTCAACGAGGGTGAAGTCCCTCCACCCCTCAAAGTCGGTATCGATAATATAAAGACCGTAGCCGCTACCCGTACTCATTCCTGCGTGGAGCTTGATGCCGACGTGTCCCTTTTTGCCGTTGCCCTTGACACGCACCTTAATTGCCATTTTATTCCTCAAATCAAGTGCTCCGCCAAAATCCATCCGCTTTATCTGTGATGACACGGGAAGCGTCTCGTTTAAGGGCAAAAGGAGAATAGAATCGTCACCGAGGCTTGACATACCCGCCTCAATTCTCACAAAGGGAGTCTGCTTTTTGAAGGGGTTTTCAAATAAGGTCTCTCGACGGTTTTCCTCTTCAGCGCCGTAAAGTCTGTTTTTCGAATACGCCCTTTCAACTATTTTATATTTGCCGTTTCTTTCGGCTACGGCAAGCTCGTTTTTACACGCTCTTGCCCTCTCAAGCAATGCTTCGGAGAAATATTTTTCACGGCGGAGTCGGATATAAAGGTTATAGTGGTTTATATTTCGGAGGCAACCGTAATAGCGGTCGATATCGTAGCCTCCGTTGAAAACCGTGGAATAATCGTAAAGGAGAGAGAGCATACCCATATGGTCGATATCGTCTGTATGCTGATAACGGGTGTGCTGATTACCCGGATACGCCTCGTCAATGGGAAAATAGTTATACCAGCCGAGCGTTGAATAATAGCAACGGCGTGCGTTGTTGAGGTTATCCTTATGATGAAGCTCGTTGAAGATTTTATAATTGCGGTAGGGCATATCCCAAGCACCCATTCGGGCTCTGCAAGCCCATACGGACGCAGGCATATCCGACAGCTCAAGAAGAGGCTCACGCTCGCAGTTTTTGATAATTTCGTGAACGAAGCGTGCAATATAATAGGGGCGCTCCTCCTTTTTGACGTGCTTCTGAGTGCCGTCAATCGCATCGAGGTATATCATTGAATAACCGCCCTTGTTAAAGGCGTTTGCGGTGTTTCTCGCAACGGTTAAAAACAGCTCGGAATCGTGAAGGGGTACAAGCTTTCCGAAGCATCCGAGGGCGTGACGGATTTTTTCACCCTTCTTGTGTGCAACAGCCTTAGTACCGCAGAAGCCTCTTTGACAGGTGGCGAAGCCGTGATCGTGGTTGGTGTATTTTACAAACTCGTTGCCGATTAAAGCGAATGGCAGATTCTTCTCAAAGAAGCCGTATACACGGGAAACGCCTGCGGTTGACTCAACCGTCGGTATGAAATCGGCATCCGCCGAAATATCCTCGGCAAGAGTAAACTCCTCTCCAAACTCAAGCATTTCCTGATATTCAGGCTGAGAGAGAATATCGTGGCATTCGTTATTTATGTACTGAGCATAGGTGTGAAGTCCCACCTCGATACCCTTGGAATTGAGGTAGTCGGTGACCTGAGCCTTAAAGTCGGCATCGTCGGCATATCGGACGTATTTGAAGTTACCCTGATGGAAGGTGTTGAGCTGATTCTGTTGAAAAAAGACCTGATCAACGCCTATGCGACGGTATATCTCACTCGTTTGCTCGATGGTTGAGCGACGGCAATCGTTTGACTTGGCGTAGCTTCCCCGAGCAAGAGGATTTGAATCCGACCAAGGACCTGCACTCCTTAAAACTATACCCTTTTCGGAGTCTATCTCCGAGCATATTTCCCGAAGAGTCTTAACTCTTATATTCTCGGGAATCACCGCAAGTGCGTAGCGACCGTCCTTAGCGCCATCTCCGAGATGCTCATAAAGCTTGGCAAAGGTTTCAAGGCGTATTCCGTCGGGAAAATAACGGGGGTCAACCGAAACGGTCATAGCAACTCCTATACCTCTCGGTGCGGTACAGTCGTCAAGGTCGTAGTCGTACTTGATATAGCCGAAATTCATACAGTACGCCTTTTCGGGCAAGGGGGTCTTACATTCAAGGATGAAGTAGGCGTCACGGGTGACGACCTCTACCTCTACCCTGCCCACCTCGGTGTTAAGAGCAAGAATATCCCCACTTACCTCAAGCGAAAGATTTTTAAAAACGTTCCACTCGTCGTCGGTGAGGTTTATAAAAAGCGTGCTCTCACGCATTACCTCGACGCCGTCTGCGGTCTTTACCGAGATAACGCTCGCATCCTTTTTGGAAAGTGTTATTTTCACCTGCTTGTTTTCAAGAGTTACGGTGCTTTTATTGTCCCTTACAGCCATATGCTCCTCCGATTCGGTCATATTTCATTAATATAATACACGCATTTGTAAGCTTTTTATATAATTCTTTATTCTAAAAATGTCACAAATCTATTAAAGAGGCTTGTCTTACGATAAGCCTCTTTATAAACGGTTATTTAATTTCCTTACCCGTTGTACCAACGGTAAGATAAACGTTGACGGGACAATTATTGAGAGAGGACTGGAAGCCAACCTTCGCCTGATACTTGCCCTTGGGTACGGTAACGGTTCCCTGGAACCATATCTGCTTCTCGTTGAAGTAACGGTCAAGCACTACGGCACGCTCGCCGTCCCACTCGATAAAGTCGGTGGACATAAGCTCACACTCGAACATTACGGTCTCATTGCCAATAGTAACGGTGGGATTCTTAACTACGTTATAAACCTGCTGACAAGCGGTGAGAGAGGAAACGTAAACACCCTCGACGTCTCCGTCGGTGAGAAGCTCTACCGAGGATACTCGGTCCATATTAAGACCCGAACGATAGACGGGGTACATATGGAGTCCCTTTTCAAAGGGAAGGTCGGGACGGTCGCCGTTGTCTGCCTCAAGGAGAATAAACTCACGCCAGCCGTCAAAATCAGTATCGATGAGATAGAGTCCGTAGCCGTGCTCACTCTGTGAGCCTGCTTTCAGACGGAAGGCTACCACGCCCTTCCTGCCGTTACCCTTGACACGCACCTTCATTGCGAGATTCTGAGCAATATTGAATTCAGCACCGAGATGGTGAAGTCTCGTCTGCTCGGACACGGGAGCATTCTCGTTCAAGGGAAGAAGAATCATAGGATCCTTACCGAGAGTGGACATACAGTTTTCGATACGGATAAAGGGAGTCTGACGCTTGAAGGGGTTGGTGAAGGTCTCGGTATTACGCTTTTCGTCACCGATATCGTAAAGCCTCTTTATCTCGTAATTCTTTTCAGCAAACACGTACTTGCCGTTTCTTTCAACAACTGCAAGCTCGTGAGGATTTGCCCTCGCCTTCTCAAGCGTTGCCTCGCTGAAGTAATGAGCCTTACGAAGATCGTCGTATTTCTTGTAACGGGAGATGTTGCGGCGGTATCCCTCAACGACAAGATTACAGCCGTTATAAACGGTGGAATGATTATACATTATCGCAAGAGCGCCGAGGTGGTCGATGGAATCCCAATGATGATACTTGGTGTGCTGGTTGCCGGGATACTTATCTGTTGCGGGGAAGAAATTGTACCATCCCATCGTGGTATTATAGAAGTGGCGGTGATGCTCTAGGTTTGCAGAGTGGTGAATCATATTGAACTTCTTGAAGTTACGGTATGGAGTATCCCACGCACCCATTCTTGCACGTGCCGCCCAAACGCTTGCAGGCATATCCGAAAGCTCAAGAAGAGGCTCACGCTCACAGTTCTTGAGAATCTCGTGAACGAAAAGTGCGATATAGTAGGAACGCTCGTCGCCCGAAACGTGCTTGTTGGTGCCGTCGATAGCGTCGAGATATATCATACCGAAGCCACCCTTATTGAAGGTGTCGGCGGTATTTCTTGCAATCTGCTTGAAGAGGTCGGTATTGTGAAGCGGTACAAGAAGATTGAAGTAACCGCAAAGATGGTATATCTTCTCGCCCTTCTTATGAGATACGGCGGTCGTACCGCTGAAGCCTCTCTCACACTTGGCAAAGCCGTGAGGGTCGTTTACAAATTTGATTATCTCGTTGCCGATGCGGACGTAGGGCATATTCTTGGTAAAGAAGCCGTAATAATCCGAAAGCTCTGCGGTAGATTCCTCGGTAGGAATAAACTCGGTATCGGGCTCGATATCCTCGGCAAGAGTGAACACCTCGTTGGTCTCAAGCATATCCTGATTTTTCGGGTCGGAAAGTATGCCGTGACAGTTGGGGTGAATGTACTGAGCGTAGGTGTGGAGTGCCGTTTCAACGCCTATGGTATTAAAGCGCTCGGAAACGCATTTTTTGAATTCGTGGATATCCTTATACGCCTTAACCTCAAAGTCTCCCTGACGGTAGGAAAACAGATCGTTCTGATGTATATCGAGCTGGTCAATTCCGAGAAATTCCGACTCCGCCATAAGCTGGTCAAGTACTTCGGGACGAACGTCGGAAACTATTCTGTAATTTCCGTTAGCGGCGGGGTTTTCGTTTGCCCAAGGACCTGCGGTTTTTAAAACGATACCCTTTTTGGGGTCGATAGTCGAGCAGATAGCCTTGAGGGTATCCTGAAGCACGGGCTCGGGAACAACGGCAAGTGCGTATTTTGCACCCTTAGCACCGTCTCCGAGATGCTCGTATACCTTGGCAACGGTTTTCTTATAGCATCCGCTGGGGAAGTATACGGGGTTGGTGGCAATGGTCATTGCAACTCCGACTCCTCGGTAGGAGGTACGGTCCTCAAGGTCGTAATCGTATTTGATATCAGCAAAAACGAGACAGTAAGCATTCTTCGGAAGAGCGCTCGTCACCTCAAGAGTGAAATGGGCGTCAAAGGGCTTGACGGCAATTTTCACCTTGCCAAGCTCGGTTTCAAGAACGAGAGTCGAGCCATCAAGAGTGAGAGCCTTGTTTTCATAAGCGTTGTGCTCCTTGTCGGTAAGATAGGCAAAGAGCGACTTTTCACCTGCGACACTTGTGCCGTCGGTGGTCTTTACTGAAAGGACGGTGGCATCCTTCTTGGAAAGCTCTATTCTGATATATTCGTTTTCGAGAACTATGCTGTTTTTAAGCTCTTTTATAGTATTCATAATAACCTCCGTTATTTAATTTCTTTTCCTGTAAAGCCAAGGGTCAGATGTATATTTACGGGGCATCCGTTGAGGGATACGCCGTAGCCTGCGCTTGCCTTGAAGCGCCCCTTGGGAGCGGTGATACTGCCCGTGAAGTATACGGTCTTTTCGTTGCCGTAACGATCGATAACCTTGGCGGTCTTGCCGTCCCACTCGATGAAGTCTGAGGATTTAAGCTCACACTCAAACATTACCGTATCCTTGCCAACCGTAACGGTGGGATTCTTAACTACGTTATATACCTGACGGCAAGCGGTAACGCTTGACATCTGCACACCCTCGACGTCTCCGTCAGCCTCGACTCCGCAGGAGGACATACGCTCACATTTAAGACCTGTACGGAATACGGGATAGTCGTGTACTCCCTTTTCAAAGACGAGGTCGGGACGGTCTCCGTTATCAGCCTCGAGAAGCACGAAGTCACGCCAGCCCTCAAAGTCGGTATCAATGGTATAAAGCCCGTAGCCCTTTGAGGAAACGCTGCCTGCACGAAGCCTTATGCCGATAACGCCCTTTTTGCCGTTACCCTTTACACGCACCTTCATCGCAAGCTTTTCTCTCATATCTATCTCACCGCCGAAATCGTGTACCTTAAGCTGACTTGTGAGAGGTGCGTTTTCGTTGAGAGGAAGAATTACGAGAGGCTCGTCACCGAGGGTGGAAAGGCCTGCTTCAATTCTTACAAACGGGGTCTGCTTCTTGAAGGGGTTTGTATACTCCGCGGTATTTCTCGCACTGTCTCCGATATCGTAAAGTCTCTTTATCTGATAATTCTTTTCATAGAAAACGAACTTACCCTTTGACTTTTCACGGATTGCCATTTCACATCCGCAAGCCTTGGCTTTTTCAAGAGTCTCCTCGCTGAAATAGTGGCTCTTACGAAGCTTTGAATACATATTGTAAAGCTCCATATTGCGACGGCTTCCCGCAAAGCGTGTCATATCGGGAGTGTTGGGCACGGTGGAATAATTATACATAACCGCAAGGCTTCCCATATGGTCAATGGAATCCCAGTGGTGATACTTGGTGTGTTGATTTCCGGGGTACTCGTCGGTCATGGGATAATAGTTATACCAGCCGAGAGTACAGTTATAAAAGCGACGGACAAACTCCTGATTTCTCACGTGGTGACGGCGGTTGTACTCCTTATAGTTACGGAAGGGAGTATCCCAAGCGCCCATTCTCGCACGGCTTGCCCATACGGATGCGGGCATATCGGAAACCTCCATCATAGGCTCACGCTCGCATCTCTTGAGGATTTCGTGAACGAAAAGTGCTATATAGTAGGCGGTCTCACCCTTTGCACAGTGACGACAGGTGCCGTCGATAGCATCAATGTAAATCATATCAAAGCCACCGCGGTTATACGCCTCGGCGGTATTTTTAGCCACCTCGATAAAGAGGTCACTGCCGAGTCGCGGACAGAAGCGGTCGAAGAGACCCGTCATACGCTTGACGACCTCTCCCTTCTTGTGCTT
>JAFYTG010000015.1 GCA_017558945.1 Clostridia bacterium | reverse complement strand
GATGGTTATGTGTTTCATTCTTAAAGAGGAGAAGCCAAGGCTCAACCTTACCATCTACCTCAACGTTTATCTTGACCGTACAAGCGTTTATCTCCTCGGACTCGTCGAGTCTGGGAAGCTTGCCTGCCTTCTTAAGATGCTTTACGGCAACAGTTGCAAGGTCCATAAGACAGATAGGCTTCTTAACTCCGAGAGCCTTACGGGTCTCAACGTATTCAGCATAAGTCTTTTCTAAAAGCTCATCCTCAAACTTAACGCTGTCAATACGCGTTAAGAAGGTAGTATGACGGCAATGGTCCGACCAATAGGTATCAATCATTCTGATTTCTGTAATGGTGGGATCACGTTTTTCCTCAATAAAATACTTCTGACAGAATTCTGCATCATCGGTATCCATTGCAAGACCAAGCTTTTTGACAAACTCCTCAAGCCCACCTCTGTCAAGCTTTATAAAGCCGTCAAGAGTTTCAACCTCTGTGGGAATGGCAATATCCATTTCGAGAGTTTTGGGAAGGTCAAGAGTAGCCTCTCTCGCTTCAACGGGGTTGATAACGTACTTCTTGATTTCAGCAACGTCACTCTCGGAAAGCTTTCCGTAAAGTGCGTATATCTTTGCGGTACGAACGACGGGTCTGTCCTTCTGGGAAAGAATCTGGATACACTGAGCCGCAGAATCAGCTCTCTGGTCAAACTGACCGGGAAGGTACTCTACCGCAAATACAACCGCTCCTTCAGTATCAAGCTCGGAGTAAACTCTGTCAAGCTGAGGCTCGGAAAATACAGTAGTTTTTGCGTACTCAAAGAGCTCCTCATCAATCTTTTCCGCATCATAACGATTAATGACGCGAACATCCTCAAGTGAGGTAATCCCAAGAAGATTTCTTGCTTCGTTGAAGAGTGAACGTGCCTCGTGAGCAAGCTCCTTCTTCTTTTCAACGTATACTCTAAATACCATTATTTTGTCTCCTTTGCCTGCAATGCCCTTTGACCGATATCGTGACGATAATACTTGTTGTCAAAGTGTATCTTTTCAACCTTTGCATACGCACCCTTGATTGCATTCTCAAGAGTGTCTGCCGTGTCGGTAACACCAAGCACACGTCCGCCCGAGGTTACAAGCTTTCCGTCGGAAATGCCTGCTCCTGCGACGAATACGCTGTCCTGAATATCGTCGGGAATAGTTATCTCAAAGCCCTTTTCATAGGACGAGGGATAACCCTTTGAAGCCATAATTACACAAGCGGCAGATCCGTTTGAAAATTTAACCTCAACATCCTTAAGAGTTGTATTGGTGGTTGCCTGCATAACGGTAAGCAAGTCGCTTTCAAGCAAGGGCAAAACTACCTGAGTTTCGGGGTCGCCGAATCGACAGTTATACTCAATTACCTTAGGTCCCTTGGGGGTAAGCATAAGTCCAAAATACAGACATCCCTTAAAGGTTCTTCCCTCACTGTTCATAGCGTTCATGGTAGGAAGGAAGATGGTTTTCATACATTCGTCTGCAATTTCGGGAGTGTAATAAGGATTGGGAGCAATTGTGCCCATACCTCCGGTATTAAGTCCCGTATCGTTGTCCCCTGCTCTCTTATGGTCCATAGAGGAAACCATAGGAACGAGAGTCTCACCGTCTGTAAATGCAAGCACCGAAACCTCGGGTCCCGTGAGGAATTCCTCGATAACTACTCTGTCACCGCTTGCGCCGAACACCTTGTCGTTCATCATTGATACAACGGCATCACGAGCCTCGTCACGAGTTGTAGCAATAATAACTCCCTTACCGAGTGCAAGTCCGTCAGCCTTTACAACAACGGGAATAGGACAGGTATCAAGGTACTTGAGTGCCTCGTCCATATCTGTAAACACCTCGTATTCCGCAGTTGGAATAGAGTATTTCTTCATAAGATTCTTTGAAAAGACCTTACTTCCTTCAATGATTGCCGCATTGGCTTTAGGTCCGAAGCAAGGGATACCGACATTTTCAAGTGCGTCAACCGCACCAAGCACTAACGGATCATCGGGTGCAACTACTGCGTAATCAATTTTATTATCAATGGCAAATTTAACGATGCCGTCAATATCCTTAGCAGCGATATTTACGCATTCTGCATCTCTTGCAATGCCACCGTTACCGGGAAGTGCATAAATCTTTTCAACCGCTTTATTTTCTTTTATCTTCTTGACGATTGCGTGCTCTCTGCCGCCACCGCCTACAACGAGTATTTTCATTAAAGCCTCCGTCAATGATGGAAAAGTCTCATGCCCGTAAATGCCATAGCCATTCCGTACTTATCGCAACAGGAAATAACCACGTCGTCACGGATAGAGCCACCGGGCTGAGCAATATATTTTACGCCGCTTCTCTTTGCACGCTCGATATTATCGTCAAACGGGAAGAATGCATCCGATCCAAGAGCAACGTCCTGACGGCTTGCAAGCCATTCACGTTTTTCATCATCGGTAAACTTTGAGGGCTGAGCGGTAAAATACTTCTGCCAGATACCGTCAGCACAAACATCTTCTTCGTTCTGATTGATGTAGCCGTCGATAACGTTATCGCGGTCTGCACGTCCGAGAGTATCCTTGAAGGGCAGGTTCAAAACCTTTTCGTGCTGTCTCAAGAACCAAGTGTCAGCCTTTGTACCGGCAAGACGGGTACAATGGATACGGGACTGCTGTCCTGCACCTACGCCGATTGCCTGACCGTCATATGCAAAGCAAACGGAGTTGGACTGAGTATATTTAAGTGTGATAAGAGAAATTACAAGGTCACGAACTGCAGACTCGGGAATATCCTTGTTTGCGGTTACAACGTTTGTAAGAAGCTCGGGAGAAATCTTGAACTCATTTCTTCCCTGCTCAAATGTTATACCGAACACATCCTTGTGCTCAACGGGCTCAGTACGGTAATTCGGGTCAATCTTAACGATGTTGTAGTTACCCTTTCTCTTCTCCTTGAGAATCTCAAGAGCCTCGGGCTCGTAGCCGGGAGCAATTACTCCGTCGGAAACCTCTCTCTTGATAAGCTTTGCGGTGGTTACGTCACAAACGTCGGAAAGTGCAACCCAGTCACCGAAGGAACACATTCTGTCGGTACCTCTTGCACGGGCATATGCACAAGCAAGAGGAGACTCGTCAAGTCCTTCAATATCATCTACAAAGCAAGCCTTTTTCAAGGTATCCGACAAAGGAATACCAACTGCGGCAGAGGTAGGACTAACGTGCTTGAAGGAAGTTACTGCGGGAAGTCCGAGAGCCTCCTTAAGCTCCTTTACAAGCTGCCATGAGTTAAAGGCATCGAGGAAGTTTATGTATCCGGGTCTTCCCGAAAGAATTTCGATGGGAAGCTCGGCACCGTTTTTCATAAATATTTTAGAGGGCTTCTGATTGGGGTTACAGCCATATTTAAGTTCAAATTCTTTCATATTACACCTCAAACATTCTTATTAACTATTCGCGAATCAGCCTCACCTGTTGCAAGGTCGATATAACGCACGAACAAGGACACCTTGTTATCTTCGTTGAGATTTGTCCATATAAGGTCGGTTAAAGCATCAATATCCATATCGGGAAGCTCAAGGGTCTTGGGCTCACCCTCAAACGAAGGCAACGGGTCACCCTCTCCGTTATATGTGTGAATAAACTTTGCCTTACCTGCAATGGGGTTTGAATAAGCGTAGGTAAATCTCTCGCAGGAGGAATCGTCACCCTCGGCACTCTTAAGTATGGACATAGCGTAATTCATATCACCGTTTTCAAGATGGATGATACCTGAAATTCTGGGAGTAAAGTTGGGCTTATCATCCTCAAACTCGCGTGTACGGAGAGCCTGCTCAAAAGTCATCTGTCTGTCCATAAGATTATAAATAGTATCGGTCTGGTCACCGTTGGTAACAATGGTCTTGTTTCCGAGAACACGAACGGGATAATAGATTATAAGATGAGGATCAACCATTTTTGACTCGTCAAAAGCCTTGGTACGCATTGCATCACCCTCGGCAACAAACACACGGTTACGACTGTTAACGCTTCTACCCATAATAAAGTATGCGGTAACCGCCTTCTTTCCGTCGGCACTTTTGCCTATTATAATACCTCTGCCGTGATAAGCAAGAGAATTCAGCTCATTAGCAATAGATGAAATCTTCATATTATTCTCCTTTGATGTAAACTTTATTATCAACAACCGTTATTCTGTCCTCGCAGAAAAGTCTTACAGCCTCGGGTAAAATCTTCCACTCGGCTTCTTCCATAATTCTCTTTTGAAGAATTTCGGGAGTATCTCCTTCCTTTACCTCAACCGCCTTCTGCAAAACGATAGGTCCTGCATCGCACTCGGGAGTTACGATGTGCACGGTAGCACCCGAAACCTTAACCCCCTTTTCAAGCGCAGACTCGTGTACCTTAAGACCGTAAAAGCCTTTGCCACAGAAGGAAGGAATCAGTGCGGGATGAACGTTGAGTATTCTGTTGGGGAACGCCTCATACACCTGCTCGTCGATAATCGTCAAAAATCCCGCAAGTACCACAAGGTCAATCTTGGCGGAAACAAGTGCGTCAGCCAACGCTCTTGAGTATTCAGAAATACTATCATAAGACTTTCTGGAAAGAACAACTGATGAAATTCCGTTGTTCTTTGCTCTTTCAAGAGCATAAACGTCGGGCTTCGAGGAAATGACAAGGCTTATAACGCCTCCGCCAAGCTCACCTCTTGCCTCGGCATCAATCAACGCCTGAAGGTTAGTACCTCCTCCCGAAACGAGAACGGCAATTCTTTTATTATTCACTGATATTTCTCCTTATTCAAGGATTATTTTATCGTCACCGTTGATAATCTCACCGATAACGTATGCATCCTCACCGTTTGCACGAAGGATTTCAAGTGCGGTATCAACCTCTTCGGGCTTAACAACAATGCTCAAACCAACGCCCATATTGAAGGTGTTGTACATATCGCGCTCGGGTATGTTACCTGTCTTCATAATCAAATCAAAGATAGGAAGAACACGTACTGCACTCTTATCAATTTTTGCGCAGAGTCCGTCGGGAATTGAACGGGGAATATTTTCATAGAAGCCACCACCCGTAATGTGAGAAATACCCTTAACATCTACCTTCTCAAGCAAAGCAAGAACAGCCTTAACGTAAATACGGGTAGGAGTTAAAAGTGTTTCGGCAATCGACTTTCCGCCAAGCTCATCGCAAGACGTGTACAAGCTATCGGGATTATTATCAATATCAAACACCTT